>DATNKQ010000121.1:0-22930 GCA_035603315.1 Thermoanaerobaculia bacterium | reverse complement strand
AGGAGCTGGCCATGAAGCTTGCAGAGCGTATCGAAGCCAAGCCTGACGTCATGCTCGGAAAGCCTGTCATCCGAGGGACCCGGATTCCTGTCGAGCTGATCCTGCGGAGGATCAGCGAGGGAGCCGCGGAGGATGACCTGCTGGCCTCGTACCCGCACCTGACTCGAGACGACATCCGCGCCGCTGTCGCTTTCGCCGCCGATACGATCGCCAACGACGAGATCGTCGAGATCGTTCGTTAAAAAAGTAATAGGCGCGATGCCAGCGTAGCGCTCCGCCGAGTCTACAACTACCGCGCCTGGACCTTCCTCGGCCCGGCGGCCTTGACCGCTTCGGTTACCTCGTCCTCGTACTTCTCGAAGTTGTCGGCGAACATCTCGGCGAGCTGCCCGGCTTTGGCGTCGTAGTCGGCGGCGCTCTTCCAGGACTCTCGCTGCTTGAGGACGGCCGCGGGCACGCCGTCGACGTGGCGGGGGACGGCGAGGCCGAAGAAGGGGTCGGCGACGGTCTCGACGCGGTCCAGCTCGCCGGCGAGGATCGCCGCCACCATCCGCCGCGTGTGGGCGAGCTTGATGCGGCTGCCGGTGCCGTAGGGGCCGGCCGTCCAGCCGGTATTCACCATCCAGACCCGCGAGCCGTGGCGCCCGATCCTCTCGCCCAGCATTTTGGCGTAGACGCCGGGATGGAGCGGCAGGAAGGGGGCGCCGAAGCAGGCGCTGAAGGTGGCCTTGGGTTCGGTGACTCCGCGCTCCGTGCCGGCGACCTTGGCCGTGTAGCCGGAGAGGAAGTGGTACATCGCTTGGTCGGGGGTGAGGCGGCTCAGCGGCGGCAGCACGCCGAAGGCGTCGGCAGTAAGGAAGACGATGGTCCTCGGGTGGCCGGCGCGGCCGCGGAGGTCGGCGTTCGAGATCTGGGTCAGGGGGTAGCTGCTGCGGGTGTTCTCGGTCAGCGAGTCGTCGTCCAGGTCGAGGGCGCGGGTCTCGGGGTGGACTGCGACGTTCTCGAGCACGGTGCCGAAGTGCCGCGTGGTGGCGTAGATCTCCGGCTCCCCCTCCCGCGAGAGGCGGATCACCTTGGCGTAGCAGCCGCCCTCGATGTTGAACACCCCGTCGGCGCTCCAGCCGTGCTCGTCGTCGCCTATGAGCGTCCGCGCGGGGTCCGCCGAGAGGGTGGTCTTGCCGGTGCCGGAGAGGCCGAAGAAGAGGGCGACGTCGTCGCGGTCGGCGCCGTAGTTGGCGCTGCAGTGCATCGACAGCACGTTCTCCTTCGGCAGGAAGTAGTTCATCACCGAGAAGACGCTCTTCTTGATCTCGCCGGCGTACTCGGTGCCGCCGATGAGCACCATCCGCCGCGCCAGGTGGAGGAGGATGAAGGTGGCGCTCTTGGTGCCGTCGGCGGCCGGATCGGCCTTGAGCGAGGGTGCCGAGATGACCGTGAAGCCGGGCTCGAAGCGAGCGAGGGCGGCGCCGTCGTCCTCGCGCACGAACATGTTGCGGGCGAAGAGGCTGTGCCAGGCGTACTCGGTGATCACCCGCACCGGCAGCCGGTAGCGCGGATCGGCCCCGGCGTAACCGTCGAAGACGAAGAGGTCGCGGTCGCGGAAGAGCTCCTGGGCGCGCGCCAGCAGGCGGTCGAACCGCTCGGGCTCGAAGGGGCGATTGACCTCTCCCCACCAGAGCTCGCCGTCGATCGCGGCGTCGCGGACCGTGAACTTGTCGTTGGGGGAGCGGCCGGTGTGCTTGCCGGTCGAGGCGGCGAGCGGGCCCTCGGCGGCGATCCGCGCCTCGCCGCGCCGCACCGCCTCCTCGTAGAGGGCGGCCGGCGGCAGGTTCCAGTAGACGGTGCGGGCCTCCGAGATCCCCTGCTTCTCGACGCCAAAATCGCTGATGAAAGGTCCCACGTTCTGCATGATGCACCCCGGATCTTGACGGATCGAGCCAGCCAGAACGGCAAAAGGCGAATTCTAGCGATCGGGCTCCAGAGCTGCAAATCCCACCAGATAGGCCCTTACTTGGCTCCCGTTGGCCTCGCGTCGCGACTGACAGCCCCCACCTTCTATCTCTGTAGGTGCAAGGCGATCCTGGGCGCGCCCTCCGAAGGAGCGGAGTGAAGCCTATGGGAGCCGGTATCCCGCCTACTTGGCGTTCGCCTGCAGGTAGTCCACCAGCACCCGCGACATCACCCGCATGCCGACCGCGACGGCGCCGTCGTCGCCGCGGAAGGTGGGGGTATGGAGGCCGCCCGAGGTGGTCCCCGGCTTGAGCGTGCCGAGCCGGAAGTAGAAGCCGGGGACGGCGTTGGCGAAGTAGGCGAAGTCCTCGCCGCCCATCGTTGGCTCCGACTCGACGACGTTCTCCTTGCCCACCGCCCGCTCGACGGCGGGCCGGGAGCGCCGCGACAGCGCCGGATCGTTGACGGTCGCCGGCGCGTTCTTCTTGTAGTCGAGCTCGTAGCTGCCGCCGCCCGCCTTGGTGATGCCGTCCAGGATCTCCCGCATGCGGCGCTCGACGGTCGCGCGCGTCTCCTCGTGGTAGGTGCGGACGGTGCCGGAAAGAAGGACCTCCTCGGGGATGATGTTGAAGCGCTCGCCGCCGCGCACGACGCCGACGGTGACGACGCTGGGCTCCATCGGCGGCAGGTTGCGCGAGCGGATGGTCTGGAGGGCGAGGATCGCCTGCGCGGCGATCACCACCGGGTCGACGGAGAGGTGCGGGTAGGCGCCGTGCGCCTGCTTGCCGTGGATCTTGGCGGTGAACTCGTCGACCGCCGCGTAGGTGGGGCCCTCGGTGTAGCCGATCTTGCCGACCTCGATGTCGGGGAAGGAGTGGAGGGCGAAGATGGCCGCCGGCCGCGGGTTGTCGAGCACTCCCTCCGCCATCATGAGGTCGGCGCCGCCCTGCTCGCCGGGCGGCGGTCCCTCCTCGGCGGGCTGGAAGATGAACTTGACGGTCCCCGGCAGGTCCTGCCGCATCGAGGCGAGCACCGTGGCCACCCCGAGCTGGACCGAGGTGTGGATGTCGTGGCCGCAGGCGTGGGCCACCCCCACCTCCTGCCCGAGATAGCTCGCCCGCTTCGTCGACTTCCAGGGAAAGTCCGTCTGCTCGGTCACCGGCAGGGCGTCCATGTCGGCCCGCACCGCCACCACCGGACCGGGCCGGCCGCCCTTCAAGATCGCCACGACGCCCGTCTTCGCCACCCCGGTCTTGACCTCGAAGCCCAGCTCCTGCAGGCGCTTGGCGACCAGGGCGGCGGTCGCCGTCTCGCGGTTGCCGAGCTCGGGATTCTGGTGGATGCGATGCCGCACCTCGACGATCTCCGGCGCCAGCCGGGCGACCGCCGAATCGATGCGGGACTCGAGGTCGTCCGCCAGGGCGGCGCCGGGAAGGACCGCCAGGGAGACGAGCGTCAGCTGAATCAGCAGGAGCCTCGGACGAGAGATCATCTTCCACCTCCAGAGATTAAGGTGCGACACGGCGTTTTCCTAGTCCACCGGCTTCGGCACCGGCGGGGCGGTGATCTTCGGCGGCGGGTTCTTCTTGAGCTCGTTCATCAGGTAGTCGATCGCTTTCTCGAGGCTCGGGTCGTGGCCCTTGACGATCTCCTCGGGGCGGTCGATGACTTCGATGTCGGGCACGACGCCGATGTTCTCGACGTCCCATTTCCCCTGGGTGTCGAGGAAGCGGAACTCGGGGGTGGTCACCTGGCCGCCGTCCAAGAGCGCGGGATTGCCGGAGAGGCCGATCAGGCCTCCCCAGGTGCGGGTGCCGATGAGCGGCCCCATCTTCTGCTTGCGGAAGTAGTAGGGGAAGGCGTCGCCGCCCGAGCCGGCATTGCCGTTGATGAGGCAGGCCTTGGGTCCGGCGTTGACGAAGTTCGGCGTTGTCTGCAGCTCGAGGCCCCGGCGCGCCCAGTAGTTGAGGAGCGGCCGGTCGAGCAGCGCGATCATGCGGTCGGGGATGAAGCCGCCGCCGTTGTAGCGGTCGTCGATGATCAGGGCGTCCTTCCCCGACTGCGGGTAGAAGTACTTGAAGAGCTCCCGGTTGCCCTCGACTGCCGTGTTGGGCAGGTGGATGTAGCCGATGCGGCCGCCGGAGGCCTTCTCCACCCGCTCGCGGTTGCTCCGCACCCACTCGAGGTAGCGCAGGTTGAGCTCCCTCTTGATGGGGTGGACCCGCTCCTCGTACGCCCCCTTGGTCGTCGGCTTGCCGTTGACGAGGAGAGTCACCACCCGGTCGGCCTTGTTCTCGAGTAGGCGATAGAAGTTGTCGACCCCCTTGGTCGTCTGGCCGTCGATGGCGAGGATGAAGTCGCCGGCCGCGACGTGGACCCCCGGCTCGGTCAGGGGCGAGCGGAAGTCCTCGTGCCAGTTCTCGCCGGGCCAGATCTTGGCGATGCGGTAGTAGCCGGAATCGTCGGGGACGATCTCGGCCCCCAGAAGCGCCCCGTCCAGCCGCTTGACCGGATCCTCGCCGGGCGCGCGCTGGACGTAGACGTGGCCGGCCGAGAGCTCGCCCCCCAGCTCGCCCAGGATGAAGTCGAGGTCGCCGCGGTTCGCCATGGAGGGAACGAGCCTGGCGTAGCGGTCCCGCATCGCCCGCCAGTCGACGCCGTTCATGCCGGGGTCGTAGAACCAGTCGCGGAGGATGCGCCAGGCGTCCACGTACTCCTGCCGCCACTCCTCGCGGGGGACGACCTTCATCTCCAGCTTGTCGAGGGCCAGGAGCCCCTCGCCCGCCTTCTGGCCGGGCTTGGCGTCGGCGATGCCGTAGTCCTCGCCCTTGCGGAAGAGGATCTTCTTGCCGTCGGCCGAGAGGTCGTAGGCGCGGACCCCTTCCAGGACCGTCGACTCCTTCTGGTCCTTGACGTTGTAGAGCTTGAGCTGCGTCTTCGGGCCCTGGCCGACGAGGTAGAAGACGCCCTCGGCGTTGGCGTTGAGCGACCGGTAGTCGCTCGACGGGCCGGGGATGGCGCGCACCCGCTCCTCGAACCCCTCGGCGTCGATCCGCACCCGCACCGGCCCCGCCTTGGCGGCGTCGGCGCCGTTCTTGTCGTCCCTTGACGCCGACGCCGAGGCAGCGGCGGACTTCTCGGGCGCCGCGTCGTCGGTCCGCGGCGGCTTCGGCGGCGTCTTGGGAGACTTGGGCGAAGCCGCTGGCTTGGTGCCCTCCTCCTCGCCCCGCGGACGCTCCTCGTCGCTCGTCGGCAGGAAGAGGCCGGGGCCGTCCTTCGAGAGGATGCCGACGTAGACCCTCGTGGGGTTGGTGTAGAGGTAGTCGAACTCGAAGCCGCTGAAGGTGAGGTTGAAGTCGCGGTTGGAGACGAAGTAGAGGTAGCGCCCGGTGGGGTCGAAGACCGGCTCGTCCTCGGCCGTCATGTCGCTCGTCAGGCGCGCCGTCTTGCCGTGGTCGAGCCCGTAGACCCAGATCGAGGGGAGCTGCGTCGGCCCCGCCTTGACGTAGGCGATGAAACGGCTGTCCGGCGACCAGCGGTAGGTGTCGATGTCGTTGTAGCTCGAGTGGTCGGCGTCGGTGATCCGGCCGCTCGCCACCTCGACCCAGCGCAGGCGCTGCTTCTTGTCGCCGAAGGCGAGCTTCTTCGAGTCCGGAGACCAGGCCGGCGGGAAGCGCCAGATGTCGCCGCCGGTCGTCACCCGCCGCTCCTCCCCGGAGCCGTCTCCCGGCCGCACGTAGATCTCGTACTCGCCGCTGCGATCCGAGAGGTACGCCACCCAGCGGCCGTCGGGCGACCAGGTGGGGTTCATCTCGCGGATGCCGGGAGTCTGGGTCAGGTTGCGGATCTCGCCCTTCTCGGCGGGGACGGTGAAGACGTCTCCCCGCGCCCCCAAAAGCGCCCGCTTGCCGGTCGGCGAGAGGGTGAACCAGTCGACGTCGGCGCGCACGTTCTGGAAGTGCGGCAGCGCCTGCGCCTGGTCGCTTTCGACCTGGATGGGCACCCGGTGGCTCTTCTCGCTCGCGGTGTCGAAGAGCCAGATGGCGCCGCCGTTCTCGTAGACGATCCTGCCGTCGTGGCCGCTCGGCCAGAGGACGTCGTACTCGCGATAGTCCGTCACCTTGCGGAGCTTCTTCGTCCCGGTGTCGTAGGCGAAGAGGTTCAGGGTGTGCTCGCGGTCGGAGGTGAAGAAGATGGTGTCGCCGATCCACACCGGGTGGTCGTCGATGGCGCGCGAGTCGGTGATGCGCTCCGACGTGTGGTGGACGAGGTCGTAGACCCAGACGTCGGGGGCGCGGCCGCCGCGGTGGCGCTTCCAGGTGCGGAACTCCCGGGAGATCGGCGGGTAGGCGAACTTGGTGCCGTCGGGCGAGAAGGTGCCGACGCCGCCCTCCGGGATCTCCAGCGGCTTCTCCATGCCGCCCGCCGCGGGCACCAGGTAGGGCCGGCCCAGGCGCTCGTCATAGGGGACGCGGTCGGCGCGGAAGACGACGTTCTTGCCGTCCGGCGTCCAGCCCAGGACCTCGTTGTCGTAGCCGCCGCGGGGCGGCAGGGGGCCGATGTCGTTGTAGAAGGTGAGCTGCCGCGGCTCGCCGCCGTCGACGCCGATGACGTAGACCTGGAAGGTGCCGCTGTACTGGCCGGTGAAGGCGATGGAGCGGCCGTCGGGGGAGAACTTGGGGAAGAGCTCGAGGCCGGGATGCGAGGTGAGCCGGCGGGCGGTCCCCCCCTCGACGCCCACCGTCCAGATGTCGCCCCCGTACGAGAAGGCGATGCTGTCCCGCGAGACGTCGGGATAGCGCAGCAGAAGGGTCCCCTCCGCCGGCGCCGGCGTCGCGGCCGGGAGCGAGAGGCTGACGGTGAGCAGGCAGACGAACACGAGGCACGCTTGGCGCACGAACGGGCTCCTTTCAACGGGCTTGCGACAGGGCTGAGACGGGCCTTGCGACGGCCAACAAAGAATGCTATCACTGGCGTCGCCTGCGTCCACTCTCGCGACCCCTCCAATCCACCGAAACGGAAACCTCCTCCATGGAAAACGTCAGCTTCTTCGACCAGGTCAACCGGAACTTCGACCGCGCCGCCGCCTACACCAAGCACGACCAGCACCTCCTGACGCTGATCAAGAACTGCAACAGCGTCTACCACCTGACCTTCCCGCTGCGGCGCGACGACGGCTCGATCGAGGTCATCCACGCCTGGCGGGCCGAGCACAGCCATCACAAGCTGCCGACCAAGGGAGGCATCCGCTACAGCCTGTCGGTCAACGAGGACGAGGTGGTCGCTCTGGCGGCGCTCATGACCTACAAGTGCGCCGTCGTCGACGTGCCGTTCGGCGGCGCCAAGGGTGGCATCAAGATCAACAGCCGCGACTACTCGGTGGACGAGCTCGAGCGCGTCACCCGCCGCTACACCTTCGAGCTCTACAAGAAGAGCTTCATCGGCCCGGGGATCGACGTCCCGGCCCCCGACTTCGGCACCGGCTCGCGCGAGATGGCCTGGATCGCCGACACCTACGTGTCGCTGGCGACCGACAAGCTCGAGGCACTCGGCTGCGTCACCGGCAAGCCGATCGCCCAGGGCGGCATCCGCGGGCGCTCCGAGGCGACCGGCCGCGGCATCGCCTTCGCCACCTGCGAGGCCTGCTCGGTCGCCGAGGACATGAAGGCCATCGGCCTGACGCCGGGGATCCGCGGCAAGCGGGTGATCGTCCAGGGGCTCGGCAACGTCGGTCACAACGCCGCCCGCTTCCTCGAGGAGGCGGGCGCCGTCTTGGTCGGCATCGCCGAGGCCGAGGGTGCGATCTACAACCCAGACGGGCTGTCGCTGCAGGCGGTCTGGGCGCACCGCCTGGAGACCAAGTCGATCCTCAACTTCGACGGCGCCAAGAACCTGGCCAGGAGCAAGGAGGCCCTGGAGCTCGACTGCGACATCCTGGTGCCGGCGGCGCTCGAGAACCAGATCACCAGCGAGAATGCCCCCAGGATCAAGGCGCCGATGATCGTCGAGGGCGCCAACGGCCCCACCACCAGCGAGGCGAGCGAGATGCTCTCCGAGCGCGGGGTGCTCATCCTCCCCGACCACTACGTCAACGCCGGCGGCGTCCTCGTCTCCTACTTCGAGTGGCTCAAGAATCTCTCCCACGTGCGCTTCGGACGCATGGAGAAGCGCTTCGAGGAAGGCGCCTACCGGCGCATCCTCCACTCCGTCGAGGAGATGACGGGCAAGCACTTCACCGCCGAGGAGGCCGCCGCGGCCACCCGCGGGGCGGGCGAGGAGGACCTCGTCAACTCCGGCCTCGAGGACACCATGGTCACCGCCTACCACCACCTGCGCGAGATCCGCTGCAAGCACCAGGGGATCGACCTGCGCACCGCAGCCTTCCTCGACGCCATCGACAAGATCGCGCTGTGCTACGGCGACCTCGGGATCTTCCCGTAGGGATATCGAGGCTGGCCCAAGGATTTCGTCCAATGAAGGTGGATGAAGAACTGCGGGACGCGATCTTGCTCCTGAAAATCGTCGCGCAAGGAGAGGCTGAGATTGCCGCGGGTCGCTTTGTGCATCAGGACGAGGCGCTCGCCCGTGTCCGAAATCGCCTCAAGAAGGGTTGACGTAGAAAGACTTCGGCGTCTCCTGGGCTGAAGCGGTGAAGATCGTCTCCATCAACGTGGCGGTCCCGCGCGAGGTCCGATGGCGTGGGCATACCCACCTCACCTCCATCTTCAAGGCGCCGGTGTCAGGGCCGGTTCGCGTGGCGCGGCTCAACGTCGAGGGCGACCGGCAAGCGGATCTCAGCGTGCATGGCGGCCCTGACAAGGCCGTGTACGCCTACCCTTCCGAGCACTACGCCTTCTGGCGCGCGGAGCTCCCCGGGATGGATCTTCCCTGGGGCGCCTTCGGCGAGAACTTCACGACGGAAGGCCTGATCGAGGAAGAGATCCACATCGGGGACAGGCTGCGCGCCGGCTCGGCCGAGCTGGTCGTCACGCAGCCCCGCATGCCCTGCTTCAAGCTGGCGATCCGCTTCGACCGGCCGGACATCGTGAAGCGCTTCCTCGAGAGTGGCCGCAGCGGTTTCTACCTGAGCGTGGCGCAGGAGGGCGAGGTCGCCGCGGGCGACCCGATCACGCTGGTGGCCCGCGACGACCGCGCCGTAACCGTGTCCGACATTGTCAGACTGTACGGCGCCGATGCCGCGAACCAGGAGCTCCTGCGCCGGGCGAGCGGCCAGCAGGCCCTTCCAAGTGCCTGGCGGGACTACTTCCGCAGCCGGCTCTGGGAGCCGGATGTTTGAGTCGCCGCTTCAAGCGAAGCCTGCTCGCTCCTACTGGCTCGCCGCCGCCACGAGATCCGCCGCGCTCACCGGTCCGATCGCGTAGGTGTCGGTGTGGGAGGTGATGAAGGTGCGGAATTCGAGGCTCGCAGCGTAGCCCGTCTTCCGTCCGTGCTGCTTGGCGACCGCATCCACTTTGGCCTGCTGTTCCTTGGACAGGTCGGGCGAGATCGACACGTAGTCCCAGCTATCGCCTTGGGTATGGGCGTAGAGGACGCTAGGCGGCACCCCGGCCTCCTTGTCGATGGCATCGTTGGCGGCGACCCACTTCAGGTAGTCGAGGTGCTTGCCAGGGGCGACGTGGTAGATCGCGATCAGCGCGGTTGGATGCGGCTTGGCCGCCTGCGCATGGACCGCGAGAGCGACCGAGAACACAAGGGCGAGAAGGGCCAGCGGGGCGAGGAGCATCCTACGGTTCATGACAACCCTCCTTGGGTGCGAGCACCCAGAGCACGATGGGAGAAAGCTCGGGACGGCGGGTTCGCGCGCCCGCCCGGCGGAACTTTTCGTTCTTCGGAGACAGTCGGGGACAGTACACCCGCCACCGGGGTTGGTCAAACGAGGCCAGGGTTCGATCGTGTCCTAAAAGGCGCTCCCTAAGTGATGCGAGGCAATTCTCAAGATCAGCCCTGCGATAGGGAACTGTAGAGTGGCTCGGACGTTCTGATCGCGGAGGTCGAATGCTCGCCGGAGAAGACGCCTCACCAGACCACCTCTAATTCTCGTACCAGGCGTCTTCGAGCTCGACCTGCGCCTCCGGCCGAACGAGAAAGCTCGGCGTCATTATTGGCGCGAGCTGTGAAGCTTCTGGTCGAGTTCCTAGTGTAGCGGACCCCGAAAGTGAAATGACATTGCCATATGACTCTTGCAGTGCCATAGTAATAAGATGAACGACAAATCGACTCAGCATTGGCCCGGTCGATGGTTCCTGGCTGATACGCCTAGCATTGAGATAGCGGGCACACTTCACATGGAAGGTTCGCTCAAGCTCAGCCTCGAACTCATTGGCTCTTTTTCAGACGACCTAACCAGAGTTCTTAAGTTCGGCGGCTCAGCTGTGGTGCACGGAATCTCAACTAGTGGCTCTTTGCTGACGGTGGAGCTCGTAGATGAAGAATTAGTCGGGAAGTCCGCCTTTGGAACTCGAAAGACATACCGTGTACATCGCGTTATCGAGGGCGATCTTTTGCCCAATTTGGACCCAGAAATTCTCTCTGTTGAATTCGGGTTGTCACGGCTACACGATTGGGTTGGCCCGAAAACGTTCGGCCTTGAGAGTAGCTACGAGGATTACCCATATGGCGCGACTTTAACGCTCAAGTATCAGGACCCTAAACCGATCACGCTACTTGAGAGCGACGACCTCTCTATTTATCTTCAGTTCTGGTCTGGTTTACCTTTCGTCGGGCCTCAATCGCGGTCTGGTTGTCTACGACATTTTTCGGGATTGCGAATTGATAGTCACAAGCCGCGCAAGCTATCGGCGCTTCTTCCAGTAGTAGGTCAGATGCGCGCCATGCTGTCATTCGCCACAGCAACTCCTAACTGGGTAACCTATCTGTCGGCACACCGTCAACGAGATGATTCCAAGCCTCTCCAGACGCGTGTGACGCCAAGGGGCCGGTTGAAATTCTTTCCCGTTGACGACCCTGAAGGTGAACCTGCTAAAATGGTCTTTCCATCGCAGATGCTTTTCGCTCTGGCGGACGACATGAGCATGGGTAGAAGCGCAACATCCTCTTGGGTTCGAAGCTGGCCGAAGATGGGCCCATTGATCCAACTGTTTCTTGGTGCGAATCAATCCACTGAAATCTATCAAGAGCATCGATTCATTAGTTTGATTCACGCAGTCGAGGGCTTTCATAGATTGAACTATTCCAACTCCTTGGTCCCTAAGGCAAAGCACAAATCGCGGATGCTTGGAATTTTGTCGTGTTTGGCAGAAGAGGATCGCGAATTCGTGGGACGTGGCTTGCAGTACAGCAATGAGCCGAGCTTGAGGCTCCGCCTCAAGGAATTGTTGGACATAGCACTAAAGACAGTTCCGGGATTCATGGGCAGTGAGCAGGAGTTTTTAAGGAGCGTCGTCGAAACACGGCATTACCACAGTCACTTCGAGCCAAAGCTTAAGCGCAAAGCTGCTGGAAGCGCAGTCTTGTTTGAGCTTTGCAGCGTCCTCTCGTCGATGTTTGAGATTCTGACTCTTCTTCATCTTGGTTTTCCAGCTGAAAAAGTGAAAGAAGTCATCAACAGAGGACGTTTCAATCGCCCGATCCGGGGGGTGGTCCGTTTTGTACTAGAGAATCGTTGGGGAGTTGTCTGACACTGCGGTTGTGAACTGAAGCCGAAGGCGGTCTCCTCGACCGTGGTGCCTCTACACCACGCCGAGTACCTGGCGCGGCCGCCCGGCGTTTTCGCCGGTGTGTTAAAGGCGCCGGGCTGGGGGGATCAAGAAGGTGGGGACGATCCTGGCGCGCCGGAATGATGGGGAGGTCGGCCGGGACGGCCCGTCGGCATCGGCGGTCTGCGGGTCGCGCCTGCCGCGCGAACGCTCGGAGCGTCCTCTTTGCAGGACGAACGGAGCCTCGATAAGCCCGCCCGGCGGTCCGGCAGTGTTACCGGAGGCCCGGCAGCGCTGCCGTGGCCCCGGCAGTGTTCCCCGACCTCCGGGAAGATTGCGGCGCCGCCGGCAATCTTGCCCTAAGGGTGGATGGCGTCCGCTTGTTGGGGCCAGCATACGAAGAAGCCGTCCGCCCATACGATGTCCTGGTCGTAGTCGCTCGGATCGAACATGGCCACCTGGTAGATGTCCGTATCCGCCAAGCCGTCCAGCCCGGAGTTGCGGATCGCCAGCGGCCGGGCGGGCCTTCGAAACGGCCGGCGCAGGGGGTGTCGCAGTTGGCGCAGGCACCTTCCTCGGTCAGGTTCCAGGCGGTGAGACGTACCAGTCGCGGCCGATGAGCCGCTCGCCGCAGGCGTGGCAGAAGGTGCAAGGTAACAACGCACCGAAATTTCAGGCCAAAATGGCGGGAGCCGTTAGCGGAGCGTCCTCTTTGAGGGACGAGCAGCGCCTGCCCGACGGAAAAGGGTGACGCCGGACGGAAAAGGGTGACGCCCGACCGAAAAGCGTGACGCCCGACGGAAAAGGGTGACGCCCGACGGAAAAGCGTGACGCCCGACGGAAAAGGGTGACGCCGGACGGAAAAGCGTGACGCCCGACGGAAAAGCGTGACGCCCGGCGGAAAAGCGTGACGCCCGACCGAAAAGGGTGACGCCCGACGGAAAAGGGGAAAAGTGCGAGGCCGGATGCGCCGCTACGGCAGGATCGCGAAGCGAGTGGGCGGGGGGACCACGACGCCCGGCGCGAAGTCCCGCAGGCGGACGGGTAGCCGCCGGGCTCCCCAGCGGCCGGGCGGGCCTTCGAAGCGGCCGACGCAGGGGGTGCCGCAGTTGGCGCAGGCGCCCTCTTCGGTCAGGTTCCAGGCGGTGAGGACGTACCAGTCGCGGCCGATCAGCCGCTCGCCGCAGGCGTGGCAGAAGGTGCTGCCGCCCTCCTCGTCGTGGACGTTGCCGGTGTAGGCGTAGCGGATGCCGTTGGCAAGCGCGATGCGGCGCGCGCGGGTGAGCGTCGCCGGCGGAGTCGGCGGGCGATCCATCATCTTGTAGTCGGGATGGAAGGCGCTGAAGTGGAGCGGCACGTCGGGGCCGAGCTTGTCGACCACCCAGCGGGTCATGGCGTCGAGCTCGTCGTCGTCGTCGTTCTCGCCGGGGATCAGGAGGGTCGTGATCTCGAACCAGACATCGGTCTCGTGCTTCAAATATTCGAGCGTTTCGAGCACCGCCGCCAGCGATCCGCCGCAGACGTTGCGGTAGAAGCGCTCGGTGAAGCCTTTCAAATCGACGTTCGCCGCGTCCATGTGGCGGTAGAACTCCCGCCGCGGCTCGGCGCAGATCTCGCCGGCGGTGACCGCCACGGACCGGATGCCGGTCTCGCGGCAGGCCTGGGCGACGTCCACCGCGTACTCGAGGAAGATGACGGGATCGTTGTAGGTGAAGGCGACGCTCGCGCAGCCGAGCTCGCGGGCGGCGCGGGCGATGACCTCCGGGGTGGCCTGGTCGGCCAGGGTGTCGATCTCGCGCGACTTGCTGATGTCCCAGTTCTGGCAGAACTTGCAGGCCAGGTTGCAGCCCGCGGTGCCGAAGGAGAGCACCGGCGTCCCCGGCAGGAAGTGGTTCAGGGGCTTCTTCTCGATGGGGTCGACGCAGAAGCCGCTCGACCGGCCGTAGGTGGTCAGGACGACCTGGTCGTCCAGCCGGGCGCGCACGAAGCAGAGCCCGCGCTGCCCCTCGCGCAGCTTGCAGAAGCGCGGGCAGAGGTCGCACTGGATGCGCTCGTCGTCCAGCCGATGCCAGTATCTCGTCGGGACGACGCTGGCGTCCCGGATGATCTCGGTGTCCAATGGCAAGCCCTCTCGCTCAGTAAAACAGGCTTGCAGGGGTTGAGCATTCCGGCGCTTCGAGCCCTACTTCTCCTTCGTCGTCGCCAGGGCCTTCAGCTCGGCGAGCGAGCGCAGCACTCCGCCGCGCACGACGTAGCGGACCTGCCGCAAATTCTTGACGTCGGCCGCCGGGTCGGCGCCGACGACGAGGAGGTCCGCCACCTTGCCCTTCTCGACCGTGCCGATCTCCTTGTCCATGCCGAGCGCGATGGCGCCGCCGCGGGTGGAGGCGACCAGCACCTCCATCGGCGACAGGCCGGCCGCCTGCATGGCCTCCATCTCGGCGTAGACCGACGGCCCGTGGAGGGTCAGGGGGTTGCCGGCGTCGGTCCCCATGGCGATCGTCACCCCGGCGTCCTTTACCCGCTTCAGGTTGGCGGCGGCGGTCCGCTCGCGCTCGCCGGTCACCCGGTCGCGGGTGGCGAGCTGCTCCGCGGTGACGCCTCCAGCGCCTGCCGTCGCGGTCGCCGCCACCTTGGCGAGGGTGACGGGATCGAGGCAGCCGTTGGGGTCGTCGACGGCCGGCGCCTTGCCCTGGACCGCCGCCGCGAACATCCGCACGTAGCCCCTCGCCACCGTCAGCGTCGGGCAGTAGATCGTGCCGTTGGCCTTCAGGAGGTCCAGGAACTCCTGGTCGATCGGTTTGTCCCAGACGCTGTGGACGAGGAGGTGCGCGCCGGCCTTGAGCGCCGCCTTCGCCTCCTCGAGGCCGGTCGAGTGGACGATGAGCGTCAGCCTCAGGCGCTTCGCCTCCTCGCCGGCGGCGCGGACGGCGACCGCCATCTGCTCGATCGTGCGGTCCTTGTTGGGGATGAACCAGACCTTGACGGCGTGCGAGCCCTGGGAAGCCAGGTAGCGCACGCCGGAGCGGCCGACGTCGGCGTCGGTCAGGAAGATGAACTGGCGCTCGGCCGGCAGGTTGAGCCAGTGGTCGAGGGTCGAGAGGAGCGGGCCGGCGGCGGCGACGTGGGGCACCTCGGTGCTGTCGCCGAAGCGGCGCGGGAGGTCGAGAGTCCAGGGGTAGCCGCCGACGTCGAAGACTGCCGTCACCCCCGAGCAGAGGTAGGTGCGGCCGAAGCGCTCGGGATGGAGGCGGAGGTCCTCCTCGGTCTTCTCGTAGGGATAGTTGGCACGGACGTCCAGCGCGTCCGGACGGCCGTCCGCCCAGCCGGTCTGCGAGAAGTGGACGTGGGCGTCGACGAGGCCGGGGGTGATCCACTGCCCCTTGAGGTCCACCACCCCGACGCCGGCCGGCACGGGGCAGGCCGCGCGGGTGCCGGCGCAGTCGATCTTGCCGTCGCGGAGGAGCACCACCGCGTCGGCCACCGGCTGGCCCCCGGCGCCGTCGACGAGCGTCGCCCCGACCAGCGCCCGCGGCGGCGGCGGCACGCCGGGCGTGTTCTCGAAGGCGGTGGTGACGGCGATCCGCCAGCCCTTCGGGGTGTCGAGGAACACCCGCTCCGAGAGCCCCGCCACCTCCTGGCCTCCGTAGCGGACGCGGTAGCGGTAGGTGCCGTAGACCAGGCCCGGCCGCACCGGCACGAGGCGGATGTCCTCGGCCTCGAAATGGTCGGGCCAGTTCTGCCCGGCCGCCGCCACGAACCCCGCGTAGCCGAGCTCGGGACCGGTGGGACCGGTGCGGGCGAGCGTCTCCGCGTCGAGGTAGCAGGCGAGATAAGCCTCCTTGCTCTTGTCGCGGATGGCCTGCAGGTTGCGCTCGAAGACGGCGCGGGCGGCGGCGACGTCGGCGGCCGAGGAGTCGGCGGCTACAGCGTCCAGACGCGGTACGCCGAGGAGGAGAAGGGGGACGAGCGTGGCCAGGCGCAGCGCGCCGCGGCGGATCCTTGTCGTCATGGGGGAGACCTCCGGCGCAGGAGTGTATCGGAAGGGCGGAACGGCCGGAACTGGGGGAATGGGGGAGGAGATGGCTCCTCGGGAGGGATTCGAACCCCCAACATTTCGGTTAACAGCCGAACGCTCTACCGTTGAGCTACCGAGGAGTGTAGGGGGGCCCGGCGGCCCCCGAGAGGGAAGGATGTTAGGTGGATGCACCTTGAGCTGTCAAGGATGTCCTCCCGTGGGCGGAAAGGCCTGTCCCCCCGGTTGTCATCCCGAGCGAGAGCGAGGGACCCGGGGGAAGGGCGGCGCGAAGGCCTTTGCTACCAGCGGTTTGGGAGGCCTCCCCCCGCACAGGTCCCTCGCTCCCGCTCGGGATGACAGGCCCTAGGTTCTCGCCGCCGCCGACCGCCGGCTCCCGCTACTGCGTGGTGTCCAGGAAGGGCTTCAGCTTGGTCGCCCGGCTGGGATGGCGCAGCTTGCGCAGGGCCTTCGACTCGATCTGGCGGATGCGCTCGCGGGTGACGTTGAAGGAGCGCCCCACCTCCTCGAGCGTGTGCTCGGAGCCGTCGCCGACGCCGAAGCGCATCTTGAGCACCAGCTCCTCGCGCGGCGTCAGGGTCTTCAGCACCTTGCGGGTCTGGTCCTTCAGGTTGGTGAAGATCACCGACTCGATCGGCGAGACGGCGTTCTTGTCCTCGATGAAGTCGCCGAGATGCGAGTCCTCCTCCTCGCCGATGGGCGTCTCGAGAGAGATCGGCTCCTGGGCGATCTTCATGATCTTCCGCACCTTCGAAGCCGGCAGGTCCATGCGCTCGCCGATCTCCTCGGCGGTGGGCTCGCGGCCCAGCTCCTGCACCAGCGAGCGGCTGGTGCGGGTGAGCTTGTTGATGGTCTCGATCATGTGCACCGGGATGCGGATGGTGCGCGCCTGGTCGGCGATGGCGCGGGTGATGGCCTGCCGGATCCACCAGGTCGCGTAGGTCGAGAACTTGTAGCCGCGCCGGTACTCGAACTTCTCGACCGCCTTCATGAGGCCGATGTTGCCCTCCTGGATGAGGTCGAGGAACTGCAGCCCGCGGTTGGTGTACTTCTTGGCGATCGATACCACCAGCCGGAGGTTGGCGACGATGAGCTCCTCCTTGGCGCGCTCGCAGACGCCCTCGCCCTGGCGGATCTTCTCGATCGTGGCAGCGATCTCGGCGTGGGTGGTGCCGTAGCGCTCCTCGAGCTCGCGCAGGTGGGCGCGGTACTTCTCGATGCGGCGCCGGTGGAGGGCCTTGAGGTCGTCGTTGATCTCTCGCTTGAGCGCCGTCTGCGCCCGCTTGATGTCCTGCTCGAAGCGGGAGAACTGGCGGTCGATGTCCTTCAGGAAATCGACCAGCCGGTTGCGCGTCTGCACCGAGAAGTCAATGGTGCGGATGTCCTTGGCGATCTTCGCCACCAGGCGGTCGATCTCGCGCTCGATCTCCAGGAACTTCTCTCCCTCGGGCTTGCAGCGCTTCTGGCGCTTGCGCAGCTCCCCGATGTCGCGGTCGTTGCCGGCGATCTGCTCGAAGATCTTCAGGTTGCCGCGGATGCGGTCCGAGGCCTTGGGGTCGAGCGGCTCGTCGGGGTCGGCGGCGATCAGCTCGCGCAGTACCCGCTTGTCGCGCTGGGCGAGCTCGTTCAGCCGCAGCAGCTCGCGCAGGACGACCGGGTTCTCGCACAGCGCCTCGTAGATGGTCCACTCCCCCTGCTCGATGCGCTGGGCGATCTCCACCTCGCCCTCGCGGTCGAGGAGCGGCACGGTGCCCATCTCCCGCAGGTACATGCGCACGGGGTCGTTGGTCTTCTCGTGGGTGGCGAGACCGAACTCGGTCGTCTCGTCCTCTTTCTTGTCGAACTCGGAGGCGGGCGCCTCGAAGTCGTCCCGGTTCTGGTAGCGCTCGGGACGGTCGATGACGTCGATGCCGAGATCGGAGAACCGGATGTAGATCTCATCCAGCTCGTCGGGGAGGGAGACCACCTCCTCGGGCAGCATCTCGTAGATCTCGTCGTAGAGGAGATAGCCCTTCTCCTTGCCCAGCTCGATGAGCTGCTTGACGGAGGAGTACTTCTCTTCGACGTGGGTCAGGCTGGAAATGGCCAATAGAACCTCCTAGGGGTCTTTCTTCCGGGAAGAGGACGTCCGCGGGCCCAGTTGGGATCAACCGGCTCCCTTGCCGGCGCCCGGTCCCTTCTGCAGGAGGAGGCTCAGACGCTGCTTCTCCTCCGCCAGACGCGTGAGGAGCTCGACGTCGCCGCCTTTGC
Source organism: Thermoanaerobaculia bacterium (assembly GCA_035603315.1). Taxonomy (GTDB): domain Bacteria; phylum Acidobacteriota; class Thermoanaerobaculia; order Multivoradales; family UBA5704; genus DATNKQ01. Next base: position 5,017 of record DATNKQ010000121.1, on the reverse strand, counting down.
GCTGCAGCTCACTGAGCTCGCCAACCAGCTCGCGCAACCGCCTCTCCTGATATCGGTGCGTGAGCTCGGCCAAAAGGTCCGGCAGCTCTCGTTCCTTCGAGGCAACCGGCCCTTCTACCAAAATCTGGGCCACCCGGTCAACCGCTTCTCCCCCGGAGCCCAGCCCGGCCAGCACCTTGCGGCCGTCGGGAGGAGAGCCGACACTCCCCTCGCCTCCATATAGAGTGCAGTAGACCTGATAAATATTCCTGCATTGCGGATCGAAAAAGACCTCGGGGCCGGGGAGCGACTCCGCAGGGGGGATCCGCTCTCCTTTCAACAAGATCTGCAGCACCTGCTCTTCCAGGCTGCGGACGATCCCGGCCTCCCTTTCGCCCGGCGGGCGCTGCCCCTCCCGGCCCTCCGGCCGGCCGGCCGCCGGCCGCCGCTCGGCGAGCTGGGCGAAGAAGAGCTTTTCCGGGATGCGCAGGCGCTCGGCGGCCCGGCGCAGGTAGTCGTAGCGGGCCTCGGGGTCCTTGACGGCGCCCACCAGCTCGCGCAGGGCGGCGGCGGCGGCGGCGGTCACCCGCGGCTCGCGGCCGGCGTCCTTGGGGATCAGCCGCTCCATCTCGAGGAAAATGGCGTCCTCCGCGGTGTCGAAGGCGGCGGCGACCGCCTCCGGCCCCTGCTCCAGCCGCAGGGAGTCGGGGTCGTGCCCCTCCCCGAAGCGCGCCCGGCGCACCGCGAGCCCCTCCGCCAAGAGGAGCGGGAGGGCCCGGCGGTAGGCCGTCTCCCCGGCGCTGTCGCCGTCGTAGCCCACCACCACCTCGCCGGCGTAGCGGAAGAGCAGCCGCGCCTGCTCGGGGGTGAGCGCGGTGCCCATGCCGGCCACCGCCCCTTCGCGGCCGCTGGCGACCGTCCCCACGACGTCGAAATAGCCCTCGACGAGGAGGGCGCGGCCGCTCTCGCGGATCTCCTTCTTCGCCAGGTGGAGGCCGTAGAGGAGGGTGCCCTTGTGGAACTGGTCGGTCTCGCTGGTGTTGACGTACTTGGCGTCGTCGTCCCCCAGGGTGCGGCCGCCGAAGCCCAACAGGCGCCCCGCCGCGCCGTGGATGGGGAAGATCAGACGGTTTCTGAAGCGGTCGTAGGGATCGCCGCTCTTCTCCGAGCGCCCGATCAGGCCGGCGGCGTGGAGGTCGGCGAGCGGCACCCGGCCCTGGAGGGCCTGCTGCAGGCTGTGCCAGGCATCCGGCGCGTAGCCGAGGCCGAAGCGCTCGACGAGCTCCCTGGGGATGCGGCGCTTCTCAAGGTACCGCTGGGGCAGCGGCGCCTTCTTGAGCTGATCGGCGAAGAACTCCGCCGCCGCCGCCAGGGCGCGGCCGAGGTCGCGCTCCTCCCCGTGGCCGCCCCGCCGCTCGCTCCGGCTCGGCAGGGGGATGCCGTAGCGCCCGGCGAGCGCCTCGATCGCCGCCGGGAAGTCGTCGCCGGTCGTCAGCATGTGAAGCTTGATGGCGTCGCCCCCCTTGCCGCAGCCGAAGCAGTAGAAGAGGCCCTGCACGGGGTCGACGCTGAACGAGGGGGTCTTCTCCTTGTGCAGCGGGCAGAGCCCCTGCCAGCGCCGGCCCTGCTGGCGCAGCCGGGTGTGCTCGGAGGCGATGCCGACGATGTCGACCGCGTCGCGCACGGCCTGCACGAGCTGCGGGGTGAGATGGACGTTGCCGATCGCCATGGCGGAGAGCTTACGCCCCCTTGAGGGTCGCCACCGTCGCCCCGTTTCCGCCCTCGTTGGGGGCGCCGGAGCGCAGCGTGGAGACGCCGGGATGGGCCCGCAGGTGCTCGCGGACGGCGTCGCGCAGGCGGCCGGTGCCGTGGCCGTGGACGACCCGCACCTCGCGGCGGGAGGCGAGGAGGGCGCGGTCGAGGTAGGCGTCCAGCTCCTCCAGGGCCGGCTCGACCCGCTGGCCGATGAGGTTGATCTCTACGGCCACCTCGACGCTCTCGGAGACGTCGCGGGCGTTGGCGCCCCGCCGCGGCAGGGAGCGCTCGCCGCCCTCGCGCGCCGGCACGGGTCCTCCCGCCGCCGCGCCGGCGGGGACCAGGTCCTCCGGCCGGCAGCGCACCCGTTTGCCCTTGACGAGGACCTCGGCGCGGCCGGGCTCGAGCTTCTCGACGATCCCCTGCCAGCCCAGCTGGACGTGCCGGGCCGGCGCGCCGACGGCGAGCGGACCGCTGGCAGCGGGCGGCGGGGCGCCGAGGTCGGGCGCCGCGGCGAACAGGCGCTCGACCGCCTCGGCCTCCAGGCCGCGCCGCCGGCCCGCCTCGAGCTGCTCGCGCAGCCGGCCGACCTCGCCGCGCAGGCGCTCCGCCGTCTCGCGGCGGAAGGCGTCGAGCTCGGCCTTGAGGCGCTTGCCGACCGCCGACCGCTCGTCCGCCAGCGCCGTCCGCTCGGCGTCGAGGCGGCGCCGCAGCTTCTCGGCATCGGCGGCCTCGACCTCGAGGCGGTCGCGGGCGAGGGCCAGCTCGCGCCGCACCAGCTCGACCTCGGCGATCACCCGCCGCAGGTCGCGGTGCTCGGAGCCGAGGCGGGCCTCGGCGCGGTCCAGCCATTCGGCCGGCAGGCCCAGGCGCCGGGCCAGGGCCAGGGCCTCGCTCGCGCCCGGCGGTCCGGGGACGAGGCGGAAGGTGGGGCGCCCGGTCTGAGGATCGAATTCCATCGCCGCGCAGGCGGCGCCGTCGAGCTCCAGGGCGGCGGCGGCGAGCTGCGTCAGGTGGGTGGTGATGACCGCCAGCGCCCCGCGCGTGAGTAGCCCTTCGAGCAGCGACACGGAGAGGGCGGCGCCCTCCTCGGGATCGGTCCCGGAGCCCAGCTCGTCGAGGAGGACGAGGCTGTCCGGGCCGGCGGCGTCCCAAGCCTCCTGGAGGCGCAGCAGGCGGCCGCTGAAGGTCGAGCGGTCGGCCAGGAGGTCCTGCTCGTCGCCGACCGTCGCCACCAGGCGGGTGAAAAAGGGCACCCGGCTGCCGGCGGCGGCGGGGATCGGCAGGCCGCACTGGGCGGCCAGGGCCAGGAGGCCGGCGGTTTTGAGAGCCACCGTTTTGCCGCCGGCGTTGGGGCCGGTCACCACCAGCGCCCGCCGCGCCGCGCTGAGCTCGAGGTCCAAGGGGACGATGGTCGCCGAGTGCCCGGCCTGGCCCAGGGCCTCGGCGCGCAGGCCGGCCAGCCGGGGGTCGAGGAGCGGATGCCGCGCCGCCTTGAGGTTGAGCTCATGGCGCTGCCCGATCTCCGGCAGGTTCCCTTCGCTCACTGCGGCGAAGCGCACGGCAGCCTGCTGGAGGTCGAGCTCGGCCAGGTAGCCGGCGTGGGCGTGCACAGCCGGCAACACGGCCCGCGCCGCGCCGATGAGCTCGGTGAGGATGCGGCGGCGCTCCGCCTCCTCGTCCTCGACCGACTGCTGGAGGGAGTTGTTCGACTCGACGACCGAAAGGGGCTCGAAGTAGAAGCTCTTGCCGGTCGCCGAGCGGCCGTGCACGAGGCCGCCGCTCCGGCCCCGCGACCCCGCCGCCAGGACCACCACCAGGCGCCCCCCCCGCATCGGGATGGTCTCCTCGGAGAGGTCGTCGCGGTGGGCGCTGACGAACTCGCCCAAGTCGCGGTAGAGCTCGTCGCGCACCCGCCGGATCTGGCCGCGGAGGGAAGCGAGCTTGGGGCTGGCGTCCTCCCGCACCTCGCCGCGGCGATCGAGCGCGCGGTCGATCCGCTGCGAGAGGGCCCGCAGGTCGGGGAGATCGGACGACAGCGCGGCCAAGCCGGGGGCAGGGGGAACGGCCTCGGCGATCCGCGCCGCCGCCGCGCGGCTGGCCTTCAAGAGGTCGGCCAGGCGCACGAGGTCGATCCCTTCGAGGGGTGGCCGGCCGGTCGTGAGCCGGGCCAGCAGCTCGCCCAACGGCACCTCGAAGTCGGGGACGAGCGGCTGGGGTGCCAGGAGGCGGGAGACCTCCTCGAGCCGGCGGCGGCGGGCGGCGAGCTCCGCCTCGTCCTCGGCCGGCCGCAGCTCGAGCACGCGCTGCCGCCCGAGGTCGGTCGCCGCCAGCCGCGAGACGACGGCCAGGAGGCTCGGAAGCTCGAGCGCCTGGGCGCTGGCAGAGGAGAGGACGTCAGAGGAGGAAGAGAGAACGGCCATGTGCTGCGCGGGACTCCCGGAGCCAACAAAAAACGGGAGCGAGGCCGACGCCCCACCCCCGCTGTTTCGCTGCGCGCTTACGCTGTCGACGGCGAACCCGGCTCTAGGCCAGGCCCTGGCGCCGCTCTTCCGCCAGCTTGCGCAGAATCTTCTTGCGGGCCTGAATTGCCTTGCGCTTGCGCTTGACGGAAGGCTTCTCGAAGTGCTGACGCTTCCGGAGCTCGGTTAAAATTCCGGACTTCTCGACTTTGCGCTTGAAACGGCGGAGGGCGTTCTCGAAGCTCTCCTCCTCGCGCACGTGCACGACGGGCATCCCAACTCACCTCTTTTCTATCGGAACTAGCGGCAGGCCGGCCGACCGGGCGAGACTCCCGCAGCCGGCAAATCTCCCCCAAATCGGCCCCGAAGTCAAGGCGGACGGCCGGGTTGACGGCTGCGGTAGGAGTTCGCTCTAGCTCTCTATAACGCGCAAATCTTATGCATCGTCATCCTGAGCGCGAGCGAAGGACCTGGGGGCAGGGCGGCGCGAAGCCTTTTGCTACCAAAAGTTTGGAAGGCCTCCCCCCGCTCAGATCCTTCGCTCCCGCTCAGGATGACAGGGCTAGGTTTACGCGGGAGAACCCGGAGCCGAATGCCCTACCCGGGCTGCGGACCTGGGGCCGGCGCGGCGATGGCTCCCCAGTCGGTCCGGTAGACCTTTCCCACCTCGGGGCCGCGGCGCTCGAACCAGACGGCGGCGGCGGCGCCGCTCTCGTCCTTGGGATAGAACCAGGCCTGGACCCCGCGGTCGGTGTAGTCACGGACGTTGTGGGGGTTGGGCTGGCCCAGGAGCTGCCGCACCTCGGCGGGCTTCATCCCCG
>DATNKQ010000100.1:0-2910 GCA_035603315.1 Thermoanaerobaculia bacterium | reverse complement strand
GGCCGAACGGGAGGTTCGCGAGGAGACGGGGGTGGTGGCCGAGCCGGTCTGCGAGCTCGGCCAGGCGCGGTACTGGTACCGGCGGGAGGGACAGACGATCGGAAAGACCGTCAGCTTCTACCTCTTTAGATACGTGGAAGGCGACACCGAGGACCACGACGAGGAGGTCGAAGAGGCCCGCTGGATCCCCCTGCGAGAGGCTCGCGAGCAGCTCACCCACGACGCGGAGCGAGAGATGGTGCGCCTCGCGCTGGCCTGCCTGGAGAAAGACCGGTAGCCTGCCGTCGGGCGCAACGTCCCGGCAGACGATCCGCACCTCCTCCAAGAAGCCATCTCCCACAAGGACACCGCATGCAGGTCCTCAACTTCTATTCGACGATCTTCGCCGACGAGCTGAAGCGGGGTCGCAAGACCGCCACGATTCGCCTCGGCGACAAGTCCGGCAAGTACCGCAAGAACCAGGCGGTGCTCGTGACGATCGGCTACCAGTACTCGCCGCGCGAACGGATCTTCGAAGCGGTCATCGACCAGGTGGAGGTAATGAAGGTCTCAGACCTCTCCCCGCGGGACATCAAGCACGACAATCCCGAGTTCCGCCGCCACGAGGAACTGATCAACTTCCTCGAACAGATATATGGCCGTAGCGTGTCCATGCAGGACACGGTGACGGTCGTGCGCTTCTCCCAGATCCTCGACAACCCGACGGGCATGACCGAGGCCATGAAGGGCTTCGGCGGCGCGCAGAACTAGCAGACGCCGGACGCCGGCGGGCCAGTCGCCGACAGGCGGTGCGTCGGTGCAAGGCCGCTGGCAGTCCTTCGGCGCGACTGCCAGTTCTCCGGCTCGCGGCGCCATATCTTCTATATATTGAGGACGTAATTGGCACTCTCCCCCCGAGAGTGCCAAATGGTGGCCTCGCCGCATGCGGGCCGCCGTCGCACTCTCTAGATGGAGGTATTTCGACATGAAGCTAAAGCCCCTGGGCGATCGCCTGATCGTGCGGGCGATCGAGGAAGAGGAGACCACCGCGAGTGGGCTCGTCCTTCCTGACACCGCGAAGGAGAAGCCGCAAAAGGGCAAGGTCCTCGCCGCCGGCGATGGCCGGCTCGACGATGACGGCAAGCGCATCCCGCTGGATGTCAAGGAGGGCGACGAGGTCCTCTACAGCAAATACGGCGGGACCGAGATCAAGGTCGACGGGGAGGATCTGCTCGTGCTGCGCGAGTCGGACGTCCTGGCCCGCGTCGAGGCATAAGGAGATCTGAACAAATGGCTCACAAGACCATCAAGTACAACACCGAGGCGCGGCAGGCGCTCGAGCGCGGCGTGGACGCCGTCGCCAACGCGGTCAAGGTCACGCTCGGCCCGAAGGGCCGCTACGTGGTGCTCGACAAGAAATTCGGCGCGCCCACCATCACCAACGACGGCGTGACGATCGCCCGCGAGATCGAGGTCGAGGACGTCTTCGAGAACCAGGGCGCCCAGCTGGTGCGCGAGGTGGCGACCGCCACCAACGACGTCGCCGGCGACGGGACCACCACGGCGACCGTGCTGGCCCAGGCGATCGTGCGCCAGGGCCTGAAGAACGTGGCCGCCGGGGCGAACCCGCTGGCGCTCAAACGCGGCATCGAGAAAGCCGTCGACGAGGTCGTGGCCAACATCGCCTCCCAGTCCAAGGAGGTCTCCGGCAAGGACCAGATCGCCCGCGTGGCGACCATCTCCGCCGGCGACGAGGCCATCGGCGATGTGATCGCGGACGCGATCGACAAGGTCGGCAAGGACGGGGTCGTAAACGTCGAGGAGGGTCAGACCTTCGGCATGGACCTCGAATTCACCGAGGGCATGCAGTTCGACAAGGGCTACATCTCGCCCTACATGGTCACCGACCAGGACCGCATGGAGGCGGTGCTCGAGGAACCGTACATCCTGATCGCCAACCAGAAGATCGGCTCGGTGCGCGACATCCTGCCGGTTCTCGAGCAGGTGATCCAGAGCGGCAAGCCGCTGCTGATCATCGCCGAGGACGTCGAGGGCGAGTCCCTCGCGACGCTGGTGGTGAACAAGCTGCGCGGGACCTTCACCGGCGTGGCCGTGAAGGCTCCGGGCTTCGGCGACCGCCGCAAGCGGATGCTCGAGGACATCGCCATCCTGACCGGCGGCGAGGTCATCACCGAGGAGCTCGGCCTGAAGCTGGAGAACACCCAGCTCTCCCAGCTCGGTCGCGCCCGTCGCGTGGTGGTCACGAAAGACACGACCACCATCGTCGATGGTGCCGGTGACTCCGACGCGATCAAAGGCCGCATCAACCAGATCAAAGCCGAAATCGAGAACACCGACTCGGACTTCGATCGCGAGAAGCTCCAGGAACGGTTGGCGAAGCTCTCCGGCGGTGTCGCCGTGGTGAAGGTCGGCGCGGCCACCGAGACGGAGATGAAGGAGAAGAAGCACCGCGTCGAGGACGCGCTGCAGGCCACTCGCGCCGCCCTGGAGGAGGGCATCGTGCCCGGCGGGGGCATCGCGCTCCTGCAGGCATCGGAGTCCGTCTCGCTCGACGGCCTCGAGGACGATGCGAGCACAGGCGCACGCATAGTGCTGCGCGCACTCGAGGAGCCGCTACGTCAGATCGCCGAGAATGCCGGCCTGGAGGGCTCGGTGGTGGTCAACGACGTGCGTAAGGCCAAGCCCGGCGAAGGCCTGAACGCGGCCACGAACGAGATCGTCGATCTCGTCGCCGCCGGGGTCATCGACCCGGCGATGGTGACCCGCTCGGCGTTGCAGAACGCCGCGTCGATCGCCAAGAACATCCTCACGACCGAGGCGATCGTCGCCGAGGTCCCCGAGAAGGATGGCGGCGGCGGTGCCGGCGGTGGCATGCCCGACATGAGCGGGATGATGTAAAGCAGCACCGAC
>DATNKQ010000287.1:0-11389 GCA_035603315.1 Thermoanaerobaculia bacterium | reverse complement strand
GGCCCCTCCTCGCGCGAGGAGGGGCCCACGGCTTTTCTCTCTTCCCTTCTCTCCCCGCCGGTGCCGCCATGAAGATCGACCGCTCCCACCCTTCTCCCTTTCTCACGGAGGCCATCCGCCATGCGTAGACTCGTTCTCGTCCTGCTCCTGCTGTGCTCCATGTCGTGGCTGTCCATGCAGGGACTGAAAGCGGCCGGCGCCCGCGCCTGGCCCACCCTCGAGCGCCAGCTCGCCGCCGACCGGGTGGCCCCCGGCAGCGCGCTCGAAACGCTGATCGCGGCCAACCAGGATTTCTCGCTGCTGCGTCCGGAGGAGGCCAACGACAAGATTCCGGTGCCGCTGTGGCTGCGCGTCGTCTGGCGGCGCGCCCATCCGCAAGAGGTCTACTCCGGCGCCGACCCGACGGGCGGATACCCCCATGTCCTCCGCGAGGTGCACGAGTGGATGGTCTTCCACCAGGACCTCGTCCCGCCGCCGCGCGAGGGCTCGCACGGCGCTCCGAGGCTGGCTTCCGCCGGTGCCAACTCGCGGATCTCCGGCGCCCAGACCACCCCGCGCAGCGAGTCCGCCATCGCCATCAACTTCCTCAACCCCAGCGCGATCATCTCGGCCTCGAACTCCATCAGCGCGAGCGGCCGGCAGGCGGAGTTCTACTCCGCGGACGGCGGCGCCACCTGGGGCCAGACCAGCCTGCCGCTCCAGACCTCGTTGAAGGACGCCTTCCATTCCGACCCGACGGTGGACTGGACCTCCGACGGCAAGGCCTGGTCGATGACGATCGGCATCAACAACGCCGGTTCGAAGCTCCACATGCGCTCCTACCAATCGGCAAACGGCGGCGCCACCTGGACCTTCGACAACACTTTCTCGGGAACCCAGACCAGCACCGACAAGCCCATGCTGTGGGTCGACCATAGCGCCAGCTCCCTCTTCCGGGACAACATCTATGTCATCTGGCACAACGGCAACCCCGCCTACGTCAACCACCGCACCTCCGCCGGCTGGGGCTCGCCGCTCAAGGTGAGCGGCGCCGAGTCGACCGGCACGGCGATCGGCGGCGACGTCAAGACCAACAGCGCCGGCGACGTCTTCGCCTTCTGGCCGACCACCGGCAACAGCCGCATCGTCGTCGCCAAGTCGGTGAACGGCGGCGCCTCGTTCGGCACCCCGGTCGTCGCCGCCACAACCTTCGACTCCTACGACATCGGCATCCCGTCGATGGACAGCCGGCGGGCGCTCATCTACGTCTCCGGTGGCGCCTACAAGAGCGGCTCCATCGACAACGTCTACGCCACCTGGATCGATCAGACCGGCGTCGCCGGCTGCAACTCGCCGGCCAACGAGCCGGGCTCGAACGTCGCCTCGAGCTGCAAGACCCGCGTCTGGTTCGCCCGCTCGACCAACGGTGGCAGCACCTGGTCGACGCCGGTGATGATCAACAACCAGAGCTCGAAGAACGATCAGTTCAACCAGTGGCTGGCGGTCGACGAGACGAGCGGCAAGATCGGCGTCATGTACTACGACACGGTGGGGAACTCCGGGCGGCTGAAGACCGACGTCTGGTACCAGTCGTCGGCGGACAACGGGGTGACCTGGAGCGCCGCCATCAAGGTGACGACGGCGATGACCGACGAGACCGTCGCCGGCGCCGACCTCGGCAACCAGTACGGCGACTACAACGGCATGTCGGGTTTTCTGGCCAAGTTCTTTCCCTCCTGGACAGACCGCCGCAGCAACGCCAAAGAGGAGGTCTGGACGGCGCCGATCAGCGACCCGTAGCCAGACCGCACCCGCTTCGAAGCTCTCCCGGCGGCCCCCGGAACACGGGCGCCGCCTTTCTTTCCGGCGCGAAAGGCGTGGCGCCGCCTCTCGCTGTGACAGAATCGCCGCAGTTTTCCCCCGGTTCGTGCGAGGAGGGCCCACGGCTCGTGGCGCCGGCTCGCCTGCTCTCGGCCGCGCCGGGCGAAAGGAGCCGCCCATGAAGCGCCGATCGATCCTTGCCCTCCTGCCGTTTCCCGCCCTCTTCCTGGCCGGCGCGCTCGCGGCCTGCCAGCAGCACGAGGCGACGCTGTTCAAGAGCTCCCCGGGCGGCAGCAGCTCGACGGCAAGCGAGGCCGAGAAGACCCGCGAGATGGAGAAGAAGGCCGCCGATCTGAACGCCGAGGCGGAGCGGATCAAGACCATGGAGGGCAGCGACCAGGACAAGATCGACGCCGTCAACCGCCTGGAGAAGCAGCGCCGGGAGCTCAACGACAAGGCGGACGCGCCGCCAGGCCAGGGCGAAGGCCAGCACTGAATCCGTCCCGTCCATCATTTCACGCGCAAGCGTGAAATCTCTGTCCCGCTTCTCAAAGCTGCCGGCACTATTCCCATAGCTCGCGTCGCGCACTGAAGTCATATCGGGTGCTCGTCACCCTTGGGGGAATCGCGCCGTGGACACCGAAACGTACGACGTCGCCGTGCTCGGCGCCGATCTCTCTGGCACTCTGCTCGCCTCCATCCTGGGCCGGCAGGGGTTCCGCGTTCTGCTGCTGGAGAAGGGGAGCCTTCCCCGCTTCGCCGTCGGCGAGGCGATGCTGCCGCCGAGCTCCAAGCTCCTGTGGATCCTCGGCCAGCGCTTCGACGTGCCGGAGATCCGGCACCTGTCGAGCTGCCGGTCGATCCGCGAGCAGGTCTCGCCGACCTGCGGCGTCCAGCGCAGCATCGGCTTCCTCTACCATCAGGAGGGCCGCCGGCAGGATCCGGCCAAGAGCCACCTGCTGGTCCCGCCGGCCACCCCGCTGTGCGCCGAGAGCCACCTCTTCCGCCAGGAGGTCGACCTCTACATGCTGCAGGCGGCGATCGCCCACGGCGCCGTCTACCGCGAAGGGGTCGACGTCCGGGACCTGGCGGCCGGACCGGACGGCGTGCTCCTGCGGCCGGCCGGCGGCGAGGAGTTCCGCGCCCGTTACCTGGTCGACGTCTCGGGCCGCGAGTCGATCGCCGCCGCCCGCCTAGGCCTGCGCGAGGAGGAGCCGCCGCTCCTCACCCGCTCGCGCTCGATCTTCACCCACATGATCGGCGTCGAGCGCTACGACGACCTCCTCGAGCCGGGCGACGATCCCGGCCTCTCGGCGCAGTGGTACGAGGGGACCCTCCATCACGTCTTCGCCGGCGGCTGGCTGTGGATCGTCCCCTTCAACAATCACGACCGCTCCGAGAATCCGCTGTGCAGCGTCGGCCTCACCCTCGACATGACCCGGTTCCCCGCCCGCGGCCTGGCGCCCGAGGAGGAGTTCGCGGAGATCGTCGCGCGCTTCCCCACCATCGCCGCCCACCTGCGCGGCGCCGAGGCCGTGCGCCCGTGGGTGGGCACCGGACGTCTCCAGTACTCGGCGCGCGGCTGCCAGGGCGACCGTGTCTTCCTCCTGGGCGACAGCTACGGCGCGGTCGACCCGCTCTACTCGCGGGGGCTGCAGAGCACTCTCGAGACCTTGAACGCCCTGGCGCCGCGCCTCCTCGCGGCCCTCAGGGACGACGACTTCGCGCGCGACCGCTTCGCCTATCCGGAGCGTCTGCAGGCGGCGCTCCTGACCGCCACCGACCGCCGGGTCCACGACTCCTACCGCGCCATGGCCTGCTTCCCGCTGTGGAACGCCTGGCTGCGGCTGTGGGTGGCCGCGACGATGTTCGAGGATCTGCGGCTCTTCCGCGCCTGCATGAGGTACCTGGCGAGCAGCGACCCCGCGCACTTCGCGCGCCTCGACGAGGGCACGCCGCGGGGCGAGGACTTAGGCGAAGATCTGCTCGCCCTGGGCGGGGAGCTGCTGGACGGCGTCGACGCGGGAGAGGCGACGGCGGACAAGGCGGCGGACCGCATCCTCGCGGCGCTTGCGGCCTCGCCGCTGCCGCCGGTCCATCGCTGGGGCGATCCGCGGGCGCGCCACCTCGACTTCACGCCCGAGAAGCTCGGCTCTCTGCTCCGCTGGGGCCGCACCGAGGCGCCGCGCGAGATCCGCCGGCTCTTCGACTTCGATCCCACCGTCCTGGGCGGCCTCCACGAGGCCGAGGAAACGCGCGCGCTGGTCGGCGCGCTGGCCTGACGCCTCAGGCGGCGGGGATCTCGGGGGAAGCCAGGGGGGCGGGCGCTACGGCCCTTTCGGTGACGGCGGAGCGGAGCATGGCGACCGCCGTGTAGACGACCACGCAGACCACCAGCCAGCGCACGATTCCCAGCGGCAGCGACTTGACGATGAAGGCGGCAAGGAGGACGGCGGGGATGCCGAAGATGGCCAGCCCGAGGGCCGCGCGCAGGCTGTAGCGCCCCTTCTGGATGAAGCGCACGCTGCCGACCGGCATGAGGAAGGCGCACGAGCCCATCATGATGGGGAAGGCCACGGTCGGGTTCATCCCCAGCAGGCTGACGAGGATCATGCAGGGCGCGTAGAGGCCGATCCCCAACGTCATCAGGGCACCGAGCATGAAGTTGCCGGCGAGCCCCACGGCCAGCCGCAGCCCCTGCACGCCGAGCGCGTCGCCGCCGCCGGGGAAGAGCTTGAGCTGGGTGCCGAGCATGAGGACGGCGGCAAGCAGGAGAGCGATCCCCATGCCGATCTGGATGTTGCGGCGCGGCCAGCCGGCGACGATCCCCGCCCCCAGCCAGGCTCCGGCCACCGCCGCGGCGATCATTAGAACCAGGGTCCGCATGTCGGCCTTGACGATCGAGATGTAGATCAGGGCCTGGGCGACGGTGGGGAGGGTGATGCCGACGTTCAGCGTGCCGGGGATGAGCTGATCGGGCACCACCCGCCGCAGCTTGAAGGCCGTGGTGGTAGTGGCGAAGGAGCCGATCCCCAGAGTGTCGAAGAAGCTCACCACGAAGCCGATCGCCGACTGCAGGAGAGTGGGGGCGCCCCACTCCGCCGCCGGCGAGCCCGGGGCCTCGCGGCGCGCCCGCCGCACGCCGGCGATCCAGGCGGCGGCGTAGAGTACGGTGAAGACGCCCAGCGCCGCGAAAAGAGCACCCTTAGGGGAGAGCATGGGCATTGATGCTAGCCGAGCCGCCCCGGGAAGGCAACCCGAGGTTGTGCCATAGTACGGCCGATCTTCCGGAGGGGAATCGCACGATGAGCAGGCGCGCGGCGTGGTGGCTCGGTCTCTTGGCGGCGGCCTCCGTGGCGCCGGCGGCGTGGGCGGCGCCGCCGCCGCTCGATCAGGTCCTGGCCGGCAGCGCGGCGCTCGAGACCTTCCGCGAGGTCGCCATCTCTCCCGACGGCCGCCGGGTCGCCTGGGTGCAGTCGCTGCTCGACAAGAGCGGCCGCCCCACCGAGCTCTCGGCCCTCTACGTATCGAGCCTGGGGCACGCTCCGGGAGCGCCGCCGGCGACGCGGCGGATCACCGTCGCCAGCTGGGCGACGCCGGGCAAGGAGGCGGTCGAGCGGGCTCCCGCCTGGTCGCCCGACAGCCACAGCCTGGCCTTCCTCTCGGACATGGAGGTACGCGGCCAGCGCCAGCTCTACGTCGCCCCCGCCGGCGAGGGGGAGACCGGCCGGCCGCGGCGGCTCACCCGTCTGGAGGGCCAGCTCGCCGACCCGCGCTGGGCGCCGGACGGCCGCTCCATCGCTTTCCTCTACCTCGCCAACCGGCGGGCGGCGGCGGGGCCGCTCGCCGCCACCCGGCGCGACGCCGGCGTGGTGGGCGAAACCCCCGAGGAGCAGCGCCTGGTCACCGTCGACGTCGCCACCGGGGCGCTCCGCCTCGTCTCCCCGGCCGACCTCTACGTCTACGAGTACGACTGGTCGCCGGACGGCAAGAGCTTCGCCGCCACGGCGGCGCACGGCTCCGGCGACGACAACTGGTACGAAGCGGAGCTCTACGTCCTGCGCGGCGACGCCGCGGACGCCGCCCAAGGCACCGCGGCGCGCTCGATCTACAAGCCGCGCCTGCAGATCGCCAGCCCGCGCTGGTCGCCGGACGGCGCGACGATCGCCTGGATCGGCGGCTTGATGAGCGACGAGGGCGCCAACGGCGGCGACGTCTACGTCCTCCCCGCCTCCCCGGCCCCCGGCACCGAGGCCCGCGACCTGACGCCGGGTCGTGCCGCCTCCCCCGCCTGGCTCGCCTGGACGGCCGCCGACCGCATCCTCTTCGTGGAGAACGTCGACGGCCTCACCGCCATCTCCGAGGCCGGCCTGGCGGATGGCAAGGTGACCACCCTGTGGAGCGGCGCCGAGGTGCTCTCCGCCGAGGGCTCGATCCCCGGCCTCTCGCTCGCCCGGGACGGCCGCACCTCGGCGCTCCTCCGCCAGTCGTCGGAGCACCCGCCGGAGGTATGGGTGGGACCGCTCGGGGACTGGCGGCAGCTCACCCGCGAGAACTCCCGTTTCGCTCCCAGCTGGGGGCCGGCGAAGAGCGTCCACTGGAAGAGCGACGGCGCCAGCGTCCAGGGCTGGCTGCTCTATCCTCCGGGGCCGCTGGGGCCGCTGGGGCCGCTGGCGCCAGGCGCGCGGCTGCCCATGGTCGTCTCCGTGCACGGCGGGCCCGCCGGCTGCCACCGGCCCGGCTGGCCGTCGATCGCCGGCGTCCTCGCCAGCCAGGGGTTCCTCGTCTTCCAGCCCAACCCGCGCGGCAGCTTCGGCCAGGGCGAAGCTTTCACCCAGGCCAACGTCAAGGACTTCGGCTACGGCGACCTGCGCGACATCCTGACGGGGGTGGACGAGGTGGTCCGCTCCGGCGAGGCCGACGGCGCCCGCACGGGCATCAGCGGCTGGAGCTATGGCGGCTACATGGCGATGTGGGCAGTCACCCAGACCGACCGCTTCCGCGCCGCCGTGGCCGGCGCCGGGGTCGCCAACTGGCAGAGCTACTACGGCGAGAATCGCATCGACCGCTGGATGATCCCCTACTTCGGCGCCTCGGTTTACGACGATCCGTTCATCTACGCCCGCAGCTCGCCGATCACCTACATCACCCGCGTCAAGACCCCCACCCTCGTCCTCCAGGGCGACCGCGACGCCGAGATGCCGGCGCCCCAGGCCTACGAGTTCTGGCACGCCCTAAAGACCCTGGAGGTGGAGACGCAGCTCGTCATCTACCCCGACGAGGGGCACCACTTCCTGGACCCCGAGCACGACCGCGACCGCTACCGCCGCATCGTCGCCTGGTTCCAGGACCACCTGAAGTAGAGCGCTCGCTCCGCGGCGGCTATCTCCTGCCGGGGAAGCTGGCAAGGGCCGCGAGGGTGGCGTCGACGTCCCCCGGAGTGTGGTCGGCGGAGATCTGGAAGCGGATCTCCTCGTCGCCGCGGGGGACGACCGGGAACTTGAGGCCGGTCGCCAGGATGCCGGCGTCCCGCAGGTGGCGGACGAGAGCGGTGGTCTTCGCCGTGTCGCGGACCATGAGCGGCACCACCGGGTGCTCGCCGGAGAGCGTCTCGTAGCCTAGGGCGGCGAGCCCTTGCTTGAAGCGCGACGTCATGGCGCGGAGATGGCCGAGGAGGTCTTTTCCCCGCGGGCCGTCGAGGATGGCAAGCGCCGCCGCCGCCGCCGCCGCCTCGCCGACGGTGATCGGGTTGGAATAGATGTAGAGGGGCGAGGTTTCGCGCAGGAAGTCGACGACGACCCGGCGGCTGACGACGTAGCCGCCGTTGACCCCCAGCGCCTTGCCGAGGGTGCCGACCAGAAGGTCGGCACGGTCGGCGTTTCCCATCGCGCCGGTGTACTCCTCGGTGCCGCGCCCGCTGGCGCCGAACGCCCCCACGCCGTGCGAGTCGTCGACCACCAGCACCACGTTCTCCGGGAAGCCGGAGTCGTGGCGCCGCGCGATGGCGGCGATCTCGGGCAGCGGCGCGTGGTCGCCCCGCATGCTGAAGACGCCGTCGGTGACGACGATCGCCCGCCGGCAGCTCCCCGCCGCCCGCGCCAGGCGCTCGTCGAGGTCGCCGAGGTCGAGGTGCTTGTAGACCTGCTTGTCTTTGGGACGGGCCAGGCGCATGGCGTTGATGATGCAGTTGTGGTTGAGCTCGTCGCTGACGACCACGGTCTCGGCGGTGATGAGGGGGTTCAGCACCCCGAGGATGGTGGCGTAGGCGGAGCTGAAGATCATGCCCGCCTCGCGGCCATGGAAGGCGGCGAGCCGCCGCTCGAGCTCGACGTGGGCCTCGTAGGTGCCGCTGATGAAGCGCACGGCGCCGGGGCCGGCGCCGAAGCTCCGGGTGGCCTCCTCTTCGGCGCGGACGACCTCCGGGTTGCCCGCCAGCCCCAGGTAGTTGTTCGAGTTCATCTTGAGGAAGGGCTTCTCCCCCTCCCCCGCCAGAAGGTAGCGCGGCCCCAGCCCGCCGGCCGGCGACAGCACGCGGACGATGACCGACTCGGCGCCTTTCTGGGTCCCTTTCTCGCGCAGCGCCGCGAGGTCGTTGGCGAGGGCCTCCGCACATCGGTCGAGGGGCATCCGGCGCCTCCCTTCTCCGGCTAAAGCCGGCTTGGTCTCAGCCGGCCTTACCGGCCGGGCCGAGCTTCCGCTCGAGGTGCTCGAGCATGTCCCGGGTCATGCTCTCGAGATCGTAGGAGGGAGCCCAGCCCCACTCGCTCCGCGCCGCGCTGTCGTCGATCGAGTTGGGCCAGGAATCGGCGATCGCCTGCCGCACGGGATCGATCCGGTAGTCCATGCGGAAGCCCGGGATGTGGCGGCGGATCTCCTCCGCCAGCCGCTCCGGAGTGAAGTTCATGGCGGTGACGTTGAAGGCGTTGCGGTGCAGAAGGCCGGCGGCGGCGACCGCCATCACCTCGATGGCGGCCTTCATGGCGTCCGGCATGTACATCATGTCGAGACAGGTGTCCGCCCGCAGAAAGCAGGTGTAGTGCTGGTGGCGGATGGCCTCGTAGAAGATCTCGACCGCGTAGTCGGTGGTGCCGCCGCCGGGCGGGGCGACGTGGGAGATGATGCCGGGGAAGCGCACGCCGCGGGTGTCGACCCCGAAGCGGTGGTGGTAGTAGTCGCAGAGCAGCTCCCCCGCCACCTTGGTCACCCCGTACATGGTGATGGGGCGCTGGATGGTGTCCTGGGGCGTGTGGTCGGGCGGCGTGGTGGGGCCGAAGGCGCCGATGGAGCTCGGCACGAAGACCGCGCAGCGGTCCTGGCGGGCCACCTCGAGGACGCGGTAGAGCCCTCCCATGTTGATGTCCCAGGCCACCTGCGGCTTCTCCTCGGCGACCGCCGAGAGCAGCGCCGCCAGGTGGTAGATGAGCCCCACGTCGTGCTTGCGAACCACCTCCTGGACGTGCCGTTGGTTGGTCGAGTCGACGAACTCGAACGGCCCGTCCGTGCCCCTAGGCGGCATGCGGATGTCGGAGGCGATCACCTGCTCGACGCCGTAGCGCCCGCGCAGGGCCGGCACCAGCTCGGAGCCGATCTGCCCGAGGGCGCCGGTGACCAGGATGCGCCTCATTCTGCTACCGGCTGGAGAGGATGGGCATGGGTTGAGGAGGGGCGGCGCGCGGGCGCTATCCTACCCGCCCCCGAAGCCGGGCGACAAGGGGCCGTGGCTCGGCCAACGGAGCACGGCCCCGGGATGCCTGGGAAGCCTCTAGCCCGGCTTCTTCTTGGGCGCCTTCTTGAGCTCCTCCTTGTGGGCGCGGATCTCGTCGAGCGCGGCCATCATCTGCTTCTCCAGCGCCTCCGTCTCGGCGACCGTCTTCGGCTTGGCATGGGCCTCGAGGGTCTTCTGGTGCGCCTCGACCTTGGCGAGGGTGTCCTGGAGCTGCTGCTTCAAGAGCGCCAGGTTCTCGAAGCTGGGCGCCACCGCGGCGGCCCCCCCTTGGGCGGGGGTCGTCGCCGGCCCGCAGCCGGCCAGGAGTCCGGGGCCGGTGGTCGCCGGCTCGCAGCCACCCAGGAGCGCGGCGCCGGTCGTCGCCGGCGTGCAGCCGCCCAGGAGGGCCGGACCGGTGGTCGCCGGCGTGCAGCCACCCCCGCCGAACCCGCCGGCCATCGCGTGGGTCGTCGCCGGCGTGCAGAACCACGGCAGGTGCGTGGTCGCCGGCGTGCAGGGGAAGTGGGTGGTCGTCGCCACCGTGCAGCCGCAATCAGCCCCTCCCCCGCCTCCCCCCGGCTGCCCGCTCCCTTTCGGCAGGACGTTGATCATCAGATCCTTGAACTTGAACGCCATGTCTCATCTCCTCCGGGGCAAGTCCCGCGAATGGCGGCCTCCTGGCCGCCGGGCGCATGGCGCGCTTTCCCCTTAAGGGTGGGTGCGCGCTCCGGCTCCGCCCACCCTCGACGAGAGGCTCGGACAGCCACCGGCGCCTGCTTGTTCTCGATGGAGGGATTATATCAGACGATGCGAGAGGACTAGCGCCGTCAATTCAGGGTCGCCATCCAGATGTCGCCCTCGTCGGAGACCCGCACGGCGTACAGGGTGCGATCGTCGGGGCCCACGCTGAGCACCGAGAAGGTCGAGTGCGGCGGCGGCGCCAGCACCGGGCGGGATTGCCGCGTGCGGGTGTCGAGCAGGTAGATCTTGCCGTCGATGAGGACGAGCAGGCGGCGGCTGTCGTGCAGCCAGTAGGCGATCTCGCCGCGGTCGGACAGCCGCTCGTAGCTGCCGGTCTTCCACGCATAGAGGACGACCCCCGGCAGGGTCGTGCCGTCGGCGCGCGAGACCGAGCCGGCGAGGAGGGCGCCGTCGGGCGACCAGGAGTTGGCGGCGAAGGTCTCGCCGTGCCACCCCGCTGGCGGCAGCGGACGGGGGATCCTTTGGTCGAGCGGCCGGCCGAGGTCGACGACGGCGGCGGCGCTGCGGAAGTCGCGGCCGCAGACGAGGCGCCTGCCGTCGGGCGACGCGATGGGGGCGATGGTCAGCGCTCCCTGGGTCCTCGTCACCTGCTCGAGCCCGGTGCCGTCGGGACGGATCGACCAGATGTCGAAGCGGCCGCTGCGGTTGGAGTAAAAGAGGATGCGCGAGCCGTCCGCCGTCCAGCGCGGCACGCGGTCCTTGAACAGGTCGTGAGTGAGCTGCCGGACGTCGGTGCCGTCCGGGCGGGCGAGGAAGAGGTCCTCCTGCGGCGCCGAGACGTCGAAGACGATGGCGCGGCCGTCCGGCGAGACCTCGGCGGAGCGCACGAGCTTCGCTCCCTCGATGACCGGCGCCCGGGGGCCGGAAACCTCGCCGCTCTCGGGGTCGAAGGCCATCCTCTCGAGGTGCGAGCGGCCGTCGTTGGTGGCGTAGAGGATGCGCCGGCCGTCCCTCGACACCGAGAGCAGGCCGCTCGACTGCGACGGCGTGGCGATCGGCTCGGGCTCGCCCCGCACCCGGCCCGACGCCTCGTCGATCGGCACCCGCCAGAGGTTCATGCTGCCGCTGCGGTCGCTGGCGTAGTAGAGATACCGGCCGTCCGGAGACCAGACCGGGTTCCAG
>DATNKQ010000080.1:0-14764 GCA_035603315.1 Thermoanaerobaculia bacterium | reverse complement strand
GGGAGGCGCCGCCGGTCCGTAACGGGCCGGGGCGGGAGATCGACCTCGCGAACCTGCACCGGCTGCGCTTCTCCGGCCAGGAGGCCGACGCCATCGCCGCCCTGGTTCCCGCCGGCCAGCGCTTGAAGGCGGTGAGCTTCGCGGCCTCCCGCGCGACGGCCCTGAGCGGCGAGCTCGCCCGCTACCGCCTGGTCCACTTCGCGACCCACGGCTGGCTGGACAGCCGGCACCCCGAGCTCTCCGGTCTCGTGCTCTCGCTCTTCGACGAACGGGGCGAGGCGGAGGACGGGTTCCTCCGCCTCGCCGACATCTACGACCTGGAGCTCCACGCCGACCTGGTAGTGCTTTCGGCCTGCCGCACCGCCCTCGGCAAGGAGGTCCGAGGGGAGGGATTGGTGGGCCTCACCCGCGGGTTCATGCACGCCGGCGCCGCGCGCGTGGTGGCGAGCCTGTGGAGCGTCGAGGACCGCGCCACCGCCGACCTGATGAGGCGCTTCTACGAAGGGATGCTGCGCCGGAGGGAGACGCCGGCGGCGGCGCTGCGGGAGGCGCAGCTCGCCATGGCCGCCGACCCGCGTTGGCGCGCCCCTTACTTCTGGGCCGGCTTTTCCCTTGCGGGGGAATGGCGATGAAAACCCCCTCCGGCGGCCCGCCGCGGTCGGGGCTCACGGCGGCGAGCTTCGAGGCTCTCCTCGCTCGCTTGGACAGCGACCGCGAGCGGGCGGGCGAGCGTTACGAGACCATCCGCCGCCGGTTGGTGCGCCTTTTCGAATGGCGCGGCTGCGAGCGCCCCGAGGAGCTGGCCGACGAAACCATCAACCGGGTCGCCCGGCGGATGAGCGAGGGGACGGAGATCCGCGCCACCGATCCGCTCGGTTACTTCTTCGGGGTGGCCCACCGGGTCTACAAGGAGGTGCTGCGAGCCCGCCAAAAGGAGCGCGAGAGGGTGGCGAGCGGAGGGCTGGCCCAGGCTTCGGAGACCGCGGCAGACGAGGAGCTCGATGGACGGCTCTCCTGCATCCGCCTGTGCCTCGACCGCCTGGAGGCCAACCAACGGCGCCTCATCCTGCAATACCACCAGGGCGACGACCGCATTCGCAACCGCCAGGGCCTCTCCCGCGAGCTCGGGATTCCCCTGAACGCGCTGCGCATCCGCGCCTACCGGGTCCGCCGGCAGCTCGTCTCCTGCGTCGAGGAGTGTTTGGAGAGGGGCCTGCAATGAAACACTTCCTCCCTTTCCGACACTCACCGGTAGAAGGGAGCCCGCGAAGGGCTGGCCCAGGGAGAGCTGGATGGCGGAGATGAACGAAGACTACGAGCGCTTGCGGCGCTACTTCCTGAGCGACGAGCCCGGGGAGCCCGATGAGGACCGCGAGCGCATCGAGCAACGGCTGCTCGCCGACGACCCATTCTTCGAGCTCGCGGAGATGGTCGAGGACGACCTCCTGGACGCCGCCGCGCGGGGAGAGCTCGCGGGCGCGGACCTCGAGAGCTTGGAGCGCCGGTTCGCCGCCTCCCCCGGCGGCCGCGTTCGGCTCGCCCTCGCCCGGGAGCTGGCGGCGCGGGCCGACGGACTTTCGGAGACCGTTCCCGGCTTCGCGCCGCCGCTGCCCTTCCGGACGCGCCCGCCCGCCGCGGTTCTCGCGTTCCGGGCGGCGAGCGTGGCCGCCGGCCTGGCGGCCCTCCTGGGCGGCGCCTGGCTGGCGATGCGGAGCGGTCAGGCTCCGTCGCGGATGGCTCACCGGGAGGCCGCGCCGGCGGTTGCGCGACCGGCGGCTCCCATCGCCCCGACCGCGCCGCCTTCGCTACCCATGGCGAAGGCGCCCGAGACGCCGGCACCAGGCCGGGGGAGCGCCGACCACCTGGCGTCGCAGAACCCGGCGCCCTCCCCCAAGCAGGTCGTCTCGACCGCCGTCCTCGAGCTCTCGCTGCTGACGACGCGCGGCGACGAGACGCTGGCGGTGCTGTCCCTCCCCGCAGGGACGGAACGGGTGGAGCTCCGGCTCGCGCTGGGAGAGGGCGAGCCCTATCGCAGCTACCGGGCGCTGGTGCGCAGCGCCGCCGGCAAGACGGTCTGGGATCGCGATAGGTGGAAACCGCGCGCCGGCGCCGGCCTCGTCCTCAAGCTGCCGGCAGCCGTCCTCGCCGCGGGCAGATATGAGCTGGCCCTGACCGGCGTCACGCCGGACGGGCGGTCCGAGGACGTGGGATTCCAGGAGTTCGAAGTCGTCACGAAGCGCTCGAAGTAGGCCCGGCCTCGGCCTCGGGCCGGCGTCCGGACCGTTGGATGCGATCCGATCAACTTGGCCGCGCCGGCGGATTCGCCGCCGGGAAGGCCGTACCGATGGGAGGAGAGTGCATCATGGACGTCACCAACTCGTCAGATCAGGATTCCCAGTACCGAGTCGCAGGCGGCGAAAAAAGCGGCATGGGAGGGGGACAAACGCCATCGCCCCCGTGGAAGCCGCTGCCCAAGAAGGGCGCCGACAAGCCCCAGCTCGGACCGTGGACGGTCGAGTTCAAGGTCGGGAACAAGGTCGTCTCGGCGACCATCACCGATCCGACCGACCACGTGATTCTCGCCAAGCAGCCGGACGGGACCTACCAGGCCAAGGTCATCAAGACGGCTCCCAAGAAATAGCGCCTCGCCTGCGGGGCGGGCTGCAGCCGGCGCGCGGCAGCGCGAGCCACCGGCGGCCCGTCCCGCCCTTTTTCCTTTCTCAGGTAGCGCGCAAGAGTGAGGTGGGGCTTCTCGCCCGCCGAAGGCGCGCATGCAGCCACTTGAAATGTTTTTGCCCGGTCCGTCACTTACTGGCGAGAAACGGACATGGCACGGACAGCGGCTTCCCCAGCCCCCGCTTCTGCTCGGCGCCCCAGGAGCCGGGACCCTCGGCACCCGCAAGGGTTGAACCGGATGGTCCTGGAGCCCACTCTCCAGGAGGATACCCACCCCCTGGGCCCACGGGCGGAGGCGGGGGCTCTTTTTCGTCCGGAGCCGGAGCGGACTCCGCTCACCCTCCCACCGGAGCGGCCCTCCGGCCGCTCGCGCGTCCATCGGGTCCGGCTCGCGGCGGCGGAGCGCCAGTTCCTCTCCGCGCTCTTCGTCGCCCTCGCCCTCGCCGCCGGCGCCCTCCTGCTCGCCAGCGCCTCTCCCGCCTTCGGGAGCGTCAGCCGCGGGGACGCCGTGCTGGCGGCGGCCGTGGTGGCGAGCGGCCTCCTGATGCTCGTTTTGGGGCACTTCTGCCGCCACCGGTGAGCCTCTTCCTCTCGTCCTAGCCGCCGCCTCCACCGCCGGCGTGGATGCCGCCCTCGGTCATCCCCCAGGGGTCTAGGGCCTCGGCGAGCTCCGCCTCG
This sequence comes from Thermoanaerobaculia bacterium, assembly GCA_035603315.1. Classification (GTDB taxonomy): domain Bacteria; phylum Acidobacteriota; class Thermoanaerobaculia; order Multivoradales; family UBA5704; genus DATNKQ01. The sequence goes on along the minus strand of DATNKQ010000080.1, from coordinate 11,410 downwards.
GGCAGCACCTTCTTCTCGCGCGCCACCTCCCGCACCGTGCGGCCGGTCCTGACCGACTCCTTGGCGATCTCGGCGGCGGCGTCGTAGCCGATCTTCGGCACCAGGGAGGTGACCATGGCGAGCGACTTCTCGACCAGCTCCGCGCAGCGCTCGACCCGCGCCTCGATGCCGGCGACGCAGCGCTCGGCCAAGAGGCGCGAGGCGTTCGCCAGGATCTCGATCGACTGCAGCAGGTTGTAGGCGAGGACCGGCATCATGACGTTGAGCTCGAAGACCCCCGACATGCCGGCGAGCGTGATGGTGGCGTCGTTCCCGATCACCTGCGCGGCGACCATCAGCACCGACTCCGGGATGACCGGGTTGACCTTTCCCGGCATGATCGAGCTCCCCGGCTGCAGGCTGGGGATGGCGATCTCGCCGATCCCGCAGCGCGGCCCGGAGGCCAGCCAGCGGATGTCGTTGGCGATCTTGGTGAGCGAGACGGCGATCGTCTTCAAGACCCCCGAGGTCTCGACGGCGGCGTCCTTGGCGGCCATCGCCTCGAAGCGGTTGGGGGCGGGGACGAAGGGGTGGCCGGTGGCGGCGGCCAGGCGCCCGATGACCCGCGGCGCGAACTCGGGCGGCGCGTTCAAGCCGGTGCCCACCGCCGTGCCGCCCAAGGGGAGCTCGGCCAGGCGCGGCGCCGAACCGGCGAGCCGGGCGAGGCCGTTCCTCACCTGCTGGGCGTAGCCGCCGAACTCCTGGCCCAGGCGCACCGGCACCGCGTCCTGCAGGTGGGTGCGGCCGATCTTGACTACCGGATCCAGCTCCGCCGCCTTGCCCTCCAAGGCTTCCGCCAGCCGCTCGAGGGCCGGCACGAGATCCTCCTGGATGGCGCCGTAGGCGGCGACGTGGATGGCGGTCGGGATGACGTCGTTGCTCGACTGGCTGGCGTTGACTTGGTCGTTGGGATGGACCTTCCGGCTGCCGATCTTGCCTCCCAGGATCTCGCCCGCCCGGTTGGCAATCACCTCGTTGGCATTCATGTTGGTCGAGGTGGCGGAGCCGGTCTGGAAGATGTCCAAGGGGAACTCGCCGTCGAGGCGCCCCGCCGCCACCTCTTCCGCTGCCGAGCGGATGGCGGCCGCGATCTCCGCCGGCACCGTCCCCAGCTCCCCGTTGACGGCCGCCGCCTCGCGCTTGATGGCCCCCACGGCACCGATGAACCGGCGCGGGAAGCGCAGCCCGGAGACCGGGAAGTTCCGCCGCGCCCGCTCCGTCTGGGCGCCGTAATAGGCCCCGGCGGGCACTTCCACCTCCCCCAGGCTGTCCTTCTCGACGCGCGTGTTCGACATCGCCTCGCCTCCTCTCGCGACCTGCTGACCGCTATCGTACTTGAGGGTGCGGCGGCGATCCAGGCTACGGATCGAAGCGCAGGAGCCCGCTGTACCCGGCCGCATAGACGGTGGCGGGGGAGGCCGGGTCGAGGGCCAGGCTGGTCACGAAGCTCGCCGTCTTGGGGCCGAGCGGCGACCAGGAGGCGCCGCCGTCGGTGCTGCGATGGACGCCGTAGGTCACGGTCGCGGCATAAACGGTGCCAAGAAAGCGGGGATCGGGCATGATGGCGAGGACGACGGTCGGCGCGTTCGGCTGGCCGGGCCGCCGCGGCAGCTCGGCGAGCTCCCAACTCGCCCCCTGGTCGGAGCTCCGCTCCACCCCGCGCTCGGTGGCGACGTAGACCGTCGAGCTGACCCGGTCGACGGTCACCTGGAAGAAGATCGCTTGGCTCGGAGTGGCCGGGAGCACGGGGATCCAGGTGCGGGCGCCGTCGGTGCTCTTGAAGACGCCGCGAATATCCGCCGACTCGCGCGTCAGGTAGAGAGTGCCGTTCGGGGCGACGGCGAGCGACGAGACTTCGTGCAGCGCGTAGCTCGCCAGGCGCGACCAGGAGGCGCCGCCGTCCGTGCTCCTGAACATGCCGGTGAAAGTGAGGGCGTATAGCGCATCGCTCGTCGGATCGATAGTGAAGGCCTGGACGCCCCCAGGCTCCCCAAGCCCCGGGTCGATCGCCCGCCAGGTCCTGCCGCCGTCGAGGCTGCGCGAGAAATGATAGTCGAGCGGAGAATAGATCGTCGCCGTCCGGTGCGCGTCGAGCTCCAAGGGACCCATGGACGAGCTGGGGAGGATCAGGCTCCAGGTCGAGCCGCCGTCCAGCGTCTTGTAAAGCCCGAGCTGACGCAGGAGCGCATAGAGGGCCCCCGGCCGGCGCCGGTCCGCCACGACCTGGTCGACCGGCGCGGCGCGCAGCCCGCGGTTGGAGACCGTCCAGGTGGCGGCGTGGTCCGCGCTCCTCGCGATCCCCCAGGTGCCCGGGCCCAGGGACAGGTTGACGAGGAGCGTCGCCCCGCCCCACGGATCGACCGCCAGCACGGAGGTCCGGGCCGGGGGGATGCCGGCTCCTGCTGCCTCCCAATGAACACCGCCATCGGAGCTCTTCCAGACCTGGTATTGAGGGACAGGGCTTTCGTGTCCATCGCCCGAGTAGACCGCCATGTACAGGATGCCGGACGCGAACGGGTCGGCCACCAGGGCGATGATCGGCGCATTGAGCCTGGCGGCCACCTGCCAGGTGTCACCCCCATCGGCGCTGGCGAGAATAACTTGGCTCACGGTGGCTATATAGAGGGTGCCGTACGCATGGCCCGCCGCCGACGGCGAGAACGCGAAGGCCAAGACCTCGTCGTCGACGTCGTCGAAATGACCCGGAGGGCTCCAGGTGACTCCAGCGTCCGTGCTGCGCCAGGGACCGTGGGGCGTGCCGGCATAGACACGGCCGGGGACCGCCGGATCGGCGGCGAGTGAGACGACGCCGACGGCGGCGAGCGCTTGGCCCACCTCCCGCCAGGTCGCGCCTCCGTCGGCGCTCTCGAACACCTTGCTCCGGTAGGCCTGCGAGGGCACTTGGAGGAGAACGTAGACCGCGGGCGACGCTCCGGCCCCGACCGTCAAGCTTACGATCGGCGTCGAGCTCGGCAGGCCGAGGGTCAGGGGAACCCAGCGAGCTCCGCCGTTCGTGCTCTTGAACAGTCCGCTTTCCGTTCCGGCATAGACGGTGGACGGCTTCGTCCCCGCCACGGCGAGAGCGGTGACCGTGAATCCTTCCAGGGCGGTCCCCGTCGGGGCCCAGGACACACCGTGATTCGTGCTCTTGAAGACCCCTGCGTACCGGGTTCCGGCGTAGACCGTGCCCGGCACGGTGGGATCGAAGGCGAAGGCAAGGACGTCCCCCCCTTCCGGGCCGATCGGGCGCCATCCGGCCGCGGCGGGAGACCCGGCGAGCATGGCCAGGAGGGTGGTGGCGAAGAGAACCCGCACCGGCGCGCGAAGACGACTCCCTTGCAGCATTGGGAACCTCCCTAATATGAGATTATATCATATCGACCGCGGAGGCTGCCGTGCGGTTCTGATCGGAGCCAAACAGATTTGAATCTTCCCCATCGGATGCGGACGCTCCCAGCCGGCCTCGGAGTCTCCGGATCGCTTCCGGAGCCTTCCAATTGGTCTCGTAGCCGTCCGATCGAAGTGGAATCGTCCCAATTCGCCGCGATCGACCAAAGACGGCCTGGGATCATCCCAATCGAAGGGGATGAGCAAAAACCGAGCTGGAACGAATTGGATTCGATGGGATGGTTACGCAGCAACCGGGACTGCTAAAAACCCGCTGGGATCGGTCCCATCCCGACGCGACGAGCGGGCAGGCGAAGGGATGGAAACGGCGTCGGCCTTTCGACTACCCCGCCTGCCGGACCGCCAGCCGCGCGTGAATCTCCTGCAGCGGGCAGACGGCCAGGCCGTCTCTTTTCAGAGCGGCGATGCCCTCGGCGGCGGCCATGGCTCCGGAGAGGGTGGTGATGCAGGGGACGTCGTGCTTCAAGGCGGTGCGGCGGATCTCGGCGTCGTCCTCGTGGGAGGCGCGGCCCAGGGGGGTGTTGACGACCAGCGCGATGTCGCCGTTGATGAGGTGGTCGACGACGTGGGGGCGACCCTCGTGGACCTTCCGGACAGAGCGGACGGCGAGTCCCTCGCTCTCCAGATAGGCGGCGGTGCCGGCGGTGGCGGTCAATTCGAAGCCGAGCTCCGCCAGCCGGCGGGCGACGGGGAGGAGGGCGGCCTTGTCGCGGTCGTGGACCGAGAGGAAGGCGGCGCCTGCGAGCGGCAGCTTGTGGCCGGCGCCCAGCCAGGCCTTGGCGAAGGCGTTGCCGAAGTCGGTGCTCGCCCCCATCACCTCGCCCGTCGACTTCATCTCCGGCCCCAGGACCGGGTCGACCCCGGGGAAGCGGCGGAAGGGGAAGACGGGGGCCTTGACGAAGACGCCGGGGACCTCCGGCTCGGCGGTGAAACCGACATCCTCCAGGCTCTCGCCGGCCATCAGCCGCGCCGCCAGGGCCGCCAGCGGCACCCCCACCGCCTTGGCGATGAAGGGGACGGTGCGCGAGGCCCGCGGGTTGACCTCGAGGACGTAGATGCGGCCGTCCTTCAAGGCGAACTGCACGTTCATGAGCCCGACGACGCCGAGCCGCAGCGCCAACCGCCGCGCGATCTCCCGCATCTCGTCCTGGTGCTCGCGGCTCACCCGGTAGGGCGGCAGGACGGCCGCCGAGTCGCCGGAGTGGATGCCCGCCTCCTCGATGTGCTGGAGGATGCCGGCGACCACCGCCCGCCGGCCGTCGGCCAGGAGGTCGAGGTCGACCTCGAAGGCGTCCTCCAGGAAGCGGTCGAGGAGCACGGGATGGCCGGGCGAGACCTCGGCCGCCCCGCGCATGTAGCGGCCAAGGGTCGCCTCGTCGTAGCAGATCGCCATCGCCCGGCCACCCAGCACGTAGCTCGGCCGCACCAACACCGGGAAGCCGATCCGCCGCGCCACTTGGACCGCCTCGGGGAGCGAGGTGGCGGTGCCGTTCTCCGGCTGCAGGATTCCCTCCGCCGCCAGGAGGGCGCCGAACCGCTTGCGGTCCTCGGCAAGGTCGATGGCCTCGGGCGGCGTCCCCCAGATCGGCACCCCGGCGGCGGCGAGGCCGCGGGCGAGGTTGAGCGGGGTCTGGCCGCCGAGCTGGACGATCACCCCGTCCGGCTTCTCGCGCTCCAGGACCGCCAGCACGTGCTCCAGGGTGAGCGGCTCGAAGTAGAGGCGGTCGCAGGTGTCGTAGTCGGTCGAGACGGTCTCCGGGTTGCAGTTGATCATGATGGTCTCGATGCCCGCGGCGCGGAAGGCGTAGGCGGCCTGCACGCAGCAGTAGTCGAACTCGATCCCCTGGCCGATGCGGTTGGGCCCGGAGCCCAGGATCGCCACCTTGCGGCGGCGGCCGGGCTCGCTCTCGTCCTCGGCGCCGTAGGTCGAGTAGAGGTACGGCGTGCTGGCGGGGAACTCGGCGGCGCAGGTGTCGACCCGCTTGTAGACGCGGCGGATCCCGCGCTCGGCGAGGACCCGCGCCAGTTCTTCCTCACCGCAGGTCAGGAGCCCGGCGATGCGGGAATCGGAGAGGCCGCTCCCCTTGGCCTTCCGGAGGAGCGGCTCCGGCGCCGAGGCCAGGTCCCAGCAGGCGAGCTCGGCCTCGATCTCCAGCACCTCGCGGATCTCGCGCAGGAACCAGGGGTCGATGTGCGACGCCTCCGCCACCTCCTCGACGGTCCAGCCCTGGCGCAGGGCGGCGAAGACGGCGAAGAGGCGCTCCCAGTTGGGCACCGACAGGCGCCGGCGCAGGCGCACGGGATCGGACATGCGGCGCTCGCGGAGAGCCAGGTTGCCGTCGAGCTCCAGGGCCGACAGCCCCTTCATCAGCGCCTCGCCGAAGGTGCCGCCGATGGCCATCACCTCCCCCACCGACTTCATCGAGGTGCCGAGAGTGCCGGTCGCCTGGGGGAACTTCTCGAAGGCCCAGCGGGGGATCTTGACCACCGTGTAGTCGAGGGTCGGCTCGAAGGCGGCGCGGGTCTGCCCCGTTATGTCGTTGGCGATCTCGTCCAGGGTATAGCCGACGGCCAGGAGGGCGGCGATCTTGGCGATCGGAAAGCCGGTCGCCTTGGAGGCCAGGGCGGAGCTGCGGGAGACCCGCGGGTTCATCTCGATGACCAACCGCTTGCCGGTGACGGGGTCGACGGCGAACTGGATGTTCGAGCCGCCGGTCGCCACCCCCACGCGGCGGATCACCGCGAAAGCGTCGTCGCGCATCGCCTGGTACTCGCGGTCGGAGAGGGTCTGCTGCGGCGCCACGGTGATGGAGTCGCCGGTGTGGACCCCCATGGCGTCGAAGTTCTCGACCGAGCAGACGACGATGGCGTTGTCGGCGGTGTCGCGCATCACCTCGAGCTCGAACTCCTTCCAGCCGAGGACCGACTGCTCGATGAGCACCCGCTCGGCCGGGCTGGCGCGGAGCGCCGACGCCGCCACCTCCTCGAGCTCCTCGCGGTTGTAGGCCACCCCGCCGCCCTCGCCGCCGAGCGTGAAGCTGGGGCGGACGATGACCGGAAAACCGACGTCGGCGGCGATCGCCTGCGCCTCTTCGAGGCTGCCGGCGTAGCCGCTCCGCGGCACCTTGAGGCCAATCTCCTCCATCGCCTGCTTGAAGAGCAGGCGGTCTTCGCCGAGCCGCAAGGCGGCGATGCTCGCTCCCAGCACCTCGACGCCGCAGCGGGCGAGCACCCCGCGCTCCTCCAGGGCGATCGCCAGGTTGATGCCGGTCTGGCCGCCGACGGTGGGGAGGAGAGCGTCCGGCCGCTCGCGCTCGACGATCTTCTCGACGATCTCCGGCACCAGCGGCTCGACGTAGGTGGCGTCCGAGAACTCGGGGTCGGTCATGATGGTCGCCGGGTTCGAGTTGACCAGCACCACGCGGTAGCCCTCGCGCTTCAAGGCGCGGCAGGCCTGGGTCCCGGAGTAGTCGAACTCGCACGCCTGGCCGATGACGATCGGCCCCGAGCCGAGGACGAGGATGGAGTGGATGTCGGTCCGCCTGGGCATCGGCCGCAGAGTCTAGCAGCTCGTTTCGCCTCCTCAGCCCCCTCTTGGCAGGGAACTTGAATGTCTTGCAAGGCCAGGCGACCGTAACGCCGGAAGGAGCTCGGAACATGGACAAGGCGAACGTCGAACGGCTGAGGCTGCTGCTCAAGGGGCACCAGGGGATCGTCGAGGAGAAGCGGGTGCACCCGGAGGCCGCCCAGCAGCAGAACGTCGGCTTCCGGGCGAGCTTCAACGCGGTGGTGCGGGCGTCGATCCTGCCCGTCCTCGACGAGGTCAAGGACATGCTGGTGGGGCGGGTCGAATCGGCCGCCATCTTCCACGGGCTGACCGCCGCCGGCCTCAAGGTGAAGCTCGATCGTTGGGAGGACTTCGAGCGCTCGCTCCTCTTCTTCGGCGATCCCGGGACGCGGAGCGTGCGGATCACCCACGACGGGGTCGGCTTCGGGCTCTTGTCGCAGAAGCTCGAGCTGGCGCAGGTCCGCCCCGAGGTGGTCGAGGAGGAGGCGATGAAGTTCCTGAAGCGCCTCTTCGGCGAGGAGCGCCTCCGCCACCCCGCTAGCGAGATCCCCGCCCGGCGCCGGCCGCCCTACTCGCCCTATGCCATCCCTGACTCCGAGCTGGTGCGGGTGTAGGTCCTCACCGGCTGGCTAGCCCGGCTCTACGTCGCCTCGGGCTTCTTTTTCCTCACCACCAGCGCCGCGGCCCCCACCCCCAGGAGGTACAGAAGCACCCCGGGGATGGCGAAGACGCACTGGTTGAAGATGTCCGGCGTGGGGGTGACGATGGCGGCGACGGTGAAGATGATGACCACCGCCCAGCGGAACTGGCGCATGAGGAAGCGGGGAGTGACGACGCCGAGGACCGAGAGGAGGAAAATCAGCACCGGCAGCTCGAACATGAGGCCGAGCCCCAGCAGCACGGTGATCAAAAAGCCGAAGTAGTTGTCGACGGTGATGACCGGCGTCAGGTCCTTGCCGACCCCCAGAAGGAACTGCGCGGCGTAGGGGAAGGCGACGTAGTAGCCGAAGGCGCCGCCGGCCAGGAAGAAGAAGGTGGTGAAGAAGACGAACGGCAGGGCGTAGCGGCGCTCGCGCTCGTAGAGGCCCGGGGAGATGAAGCGCCAGATTTGGTAGAGGACGAACGGCGAGGCGAGGAAGAGAGCGGCCAGGCCCGCCACCTTGAAGTAGAGGATGAACGGCTCGGTGAGCTTCAGATAGACGAGCTTGGTGCCCGGCGGCAGGTAGCGCTGGATCGGCGCCACCAGGAAGGCGAAGATCTCCCGCGAGTAGCTCCAGCAGGGGAAGAACAGCAGGCCGACGCCCAAGAGCGACCAGAGGATCCGCTTGCGGAGCTCCTCGAGGTGCTCCATGAGCGACATCCGGGGCAGATCCTCGGGGCCGGGCGGGGGGAGGCGCTCGGGCTGGGCCATGCGCGGGAGGAGCGGCGGGTTAGCCCGGCTCGATCGGAGCGGAGGATGGAGCGGCTTCTGCCGCCGGCGGCGCCTCGGCGATCCGCGGCGTCTCGGCCTCCGCGGTCTCCACGGCCTCCGATATCGGCGGCGGCGTTGGCGCCGTCTGCGCCGTTTGGGCCAGGGTCTCCGGCGGAGCGGGGCGCTCCTCGACGGCCGCGCCGCTCATCGTGGATTGGATCATCGGCGCGATGCTCGGCAGGTCCAGGCGCCGCGGCCGCGCCGTCTGGGAGTCTTCGTCGATCGCCAGCTCGAGGTTGATCGTCCGCTTGAGGTCGTTCGAGGCCTTACGGAACTCGGCCATCCCCTTGCCCAGGGTGCGGCCGATCTCGGGCAGCCGCTTGGGTCCGAAGAGGAGCAGCGCGATGACCAGGATGAAGAGAATTTCGGGGATGCCCAGCGAGCCCATGGCACGGCCTCCAGGCATCGATGATCAGTGTTCGGAGGATCAAAGTCAAGGTAACGGGTGGCGCGCCTCCGAAAGAGCGGAGCGAGATCAAATCGAGACACTACCGGCCAGGCCGACGTTGGCGGTGGTAAACTTTCCCAATGAAGCGATCCTGGAGAATTACCGCCGTCGTCCTCTTCACCCTTGCGCTCGCCCTGGGCGGCATGCTCGGCGACCGCGTCCTGGCGCTGACCGACGAGGCGCGGGACAACCTGCGTCTCTACACCGAGCTGATCAACGCGGCGCACGACCACTACGGGGTCAAGGTCGCCTACAAGGACCTCGTCTACTCGTCGATCCAGGGGATGCTGCGCACGCTCGACCCCCACACCAGCTTCCTGCCGCCCGAGGCCTACAGCGGCATGCGTGAAAAGCAGCAGAGCAGCTTCTACGGCCTGGGCATCCTGGTCGGCATCCGCAACGGCCAGCTGACCGTCGTCTCGCCGCTCGAAGGGACACCGGCCTCCCGGCTCGGCATCCAGGCGGGCGACGTCATCTCGACCATCGAGGGCGAGCCGACGGAGACCATGACCCTGGACGAGGCGGTCCTCAAGCTCAAGGGGCCGAAGGGGACGCAGGTCAAGATCTCGATCGTGCGCCGCGGCCTCGACCAGCCGCTCACCATGTCGGTGACCCGCGCCGAGATCCCGCAGACCACCGTCCGCATGGCCTACATGCTCACCCCCGCCGCCCCGGACACCGGCTACATCCAGCTCTCCGAGTTCTCGCGCGGCACCGGACGCGAGATGGCGGAGGCGATCGACAAGCTCAAGGGCCAGGGGATGAAGCGCCTGCTCATCGACCTCCGCAACAACGGCGGCGGTCTCCTCGACCAGGCGATCGAGGTCGCCGACCAGTTCCTGCCGGCCGGCAGCATGATCGTGCAGACCAAGGGGCGGACGCGCGACTCCGTCCAGGAGTACAAGGCCGACGGCAAGTACCCGGACCTCGACCTGCCGGTCGTCGTGCTGGTCAACGAGGGCACCGCCTCGGCGGCCGAGATCCTCTCCGGCGCCCTCCAGGACCACGACATGGGCCTGGTGGTGGGCACCCCCTCCTGGGGCAAGGGCCTCGTGCAGACCGTCTACAATCTCTCCTACGGCTCCGGGCTGGCGCTGACGACGGCCAAGTACTACACCCCTTCCGGGCGCCTGATCCAGCGCGACTACACCTCCTATTTCGACTACTACACGCACGCCAACGCCGGCCCGCCGAAGGCGGGGACGGCCAACGTCCAGGTCTTCCAAACCGACCTCGGACGCAAGGTCTACGGCGGCGGCGGCATCACTCCCGACGTCAACGTCGAGGACGACGAGCTGTCGCCCTTCGAGCAGTTCCTGCTGGCGCGCAACGCTTTCGTCAACTTCGCCGTCGAGTACAAGGCCAGGAACCCGGTGAAATCGCCGGACTGGAAGCCGGGGCCGACGGCGCTCGACGAGTTCAAGGCCTTCCTGGTGAAGGAGAAGACGGCGACGGCGGCCGAGACGGACGAAGCCTTCGCCAAGCCGGAGGTCCGCGGCTACGCGTTGATGGAGATCCGCGCCGAGGTCCTCAACACCGCCTTCGGCCAAGAGGCGCGCAGCCGGGTGATCACCGGCGGCGACAAGCAGATCACCGCCGCCCTGGGGCTCTTCGACCGCGCCGCCCAGATGCTTGCGCAGCGGCGCGAGCTCCGGGAGGACAAGCGGGCGGCGGCGCGGGCCGCGAAGTAGGCGTCGCCCTCCCGAGAATTCGTAGCGCCCGGACCTGTGCCGGGCGCGCAAGCCACGAGCGCCCCCCACAGGTGGGGGCGCTACTCCCTCAGCGTTGAATCGATCTCCTGGAAGTAGTCCTGCTTGACCAGCACCTCCCGCGGCTTGCTCCCCTGGGCGGGGCCCAGGAGGCCGTCGCGCTCCATCATGTCGATGAGGCGGGCGGCGCGGGAGAAGCCGACCCGCATGCGGCGCTGGAGGAAGCTCGCGGAAGCCTGGCGCTCGGCGACCACCAGCCGCGCCGCCTGGTCGTAGAGGTCGTCGTCGTTGTCGCCCCCCTCGCCGCCGGCGGTCTCCGGCCCCTGCTCCCGGAGGACGTCGGGGTCGAGGTCGGGCTTGCCCTGCTTCTTCAGCCAGCGCACGAGCGAGGCGGTCTCCTGCTCCGAGACGTAGGCGCCGTGGAGGCGCAGGATGCGTGAGCTTCCCGGCGGCATGAGCAACATGTCCCCTTTGCCGAGCAGCCGCTCCGACCCCACCTGGTCGAGGATGGTGCGCGAATCGTGGCGGGAGGCGGTGGCGTAGGCGATGCGGCAAGGGAAGTTGGCCTTGATGGTGCCCGTCAGGACGTCGACCGACGGCCGCTGGGTGGCGACGATTAGGTGAATGCCGACCGCCCGCGCCATCTGGGCGAGGCGGGCGATCGAGGTCTCGACGTCCGCGGAGGCGACCATCATCAGGTCGGCCAGCTCGTCGATGACCACCACGTAGTAGGGGAGCGGCTTGAGATCGGCGGCGCTGACCTCGTT
>DATNKQ010000065.1:0-7847 GCA_035603315.1 Thermoanaerobaculia bacterium | reverse complement strand
CCCCCGCCCGGGAGGGGACAAGCCCCGCCCCTACATAAGAGGGAAAAAGTTTTCCAGCTCCCGGCAGATCTCCGCCGGCCGGTTGAGCGGCAGGAAGTGGCCGCTGTCGAAGAGGATCGCCCGCGCGTTCGGGATGATGGTGGCCGCGCGCTCGGCGAAGCTCGCCGGGATGGCGCCGTCCTGGCGGCCGTGGAGGAGGAGGGTGGGGGCGGCGACCCGCGGCAGCAGGGCGGCCGTCCGCCCCAGCACCTCCACGGGATCGCCCCAGCGCACCAGCCAGGTCAGGCGGCGGCCGCCGGCGAGGCCGCGGAAGGGCCGGCGGAAGGCGGCCAGGGCGGCGTCCGTCTCCGGGCTGGGGTGCTCGACCAGGGCCTGGATGCCGCCGTTCCACATCGCCAGGACGAGGAGCGGCGCCGCCAGGTCGCCGGCGAGGGGCAGGCGCAGCAAGTGGAAGAACCAGGGGGGCCGAAACTCGGGGAAGACGGGCGAGGACATCAGCACCAGCCGGTCCACCCGTTCTGGGTAGGCGGCGGCGTAGTGGACGGCGATGGTGGCGCCGGCATCGTGGCCCACCAGGTGCCAGCGGGGGAAGCCGAGCTCGACCCGCAGGGCCTCCAGCTCGGCGGCCAGGCGGGCGGGGTCGCGGTCGTCCGCCGCCGGCGGCGGCGACTCGCCGAAGCCGGGGAGGTCGACGACGACGCAGGTGAAGCGGCCGGCGAGCGGCGGCACCATGAGGTCCCACAGCCGCCCGCTGGTGGGGATGCCGTGGACGAAGAGGATGGGCGGCCCGCTCCCCGTGAGGCGATGGCGCATGGATCGCGGCGGCCGGGCGATCCGCCTAGGCGGTCTCGGCGGGCTGCAACGGCTTGGCGGTGCGGCGGTGGCCGGCGCGGACGGCCAGCCGGCCGAGCAGCGACCAGCTGTCGATCCACAGGCGCACCCCCTTCAGGATGAAGCCGAAGATCAACATCGACGGCCACCCGTGCGGCTGGTACTTCGAGTAGAGCGCGTTGATGGTGTAGGAGAAGGCGGTATAGATCTTCTGCGCCGGCATCACCCCCAGGCCCCAGCGGATGGGCCAGTTGTAGAGCGCTCCCTCGATGCTGTGGTTGAAGACGTGCCCCATGCGCTTCAGGTTGGTGTCGTAGATCCGCCGCTGGCGGGCGGTGAACTCGCCCCTGGCGAAAGAGTCGGCGACGCAGACGGCGGCGTCGTGGGCGTGGCGGAAGGCGGCGGTGACGCCGTTGGCGGTCAACGGATCGGGGAGCGAGCCGGCCTCGCCCATCATCATCCAGTTGGGGCCGGACGCCCGCTCGGTCACGAAGGTGCGGTAGGCCACCGAGCGCACCGGCGGCTCCGGCTGCTGCTGGAGGAGCGGGGTGAAGCGCGGGAAGCGCCGCAGCTGCTCGACGAGGATCTCGGGGACGGTGAGGCCGCCCTGCCGCCGCCGCTCGGAGACCTGGTCGGCGGGCATGACGCAGCCGATCGAGATCGTCTGCGGGCTGATGGGGATCTCCCAGATCCAGGTCAGGTACTCGTCGCTCGTGGGGTCGCCGTAGAAGGTGGTCCCCTCGTTGGTGGGCGGCGAGTCGAAGTAGGTCCAGAAGCAGACCTTCTCGCGGCCGTAGTCGATCTTCGGGATTTCGAAGGTGCGGGCGAGGAGGCGGGCCACCCGGCCGGAGCCGTCGAGGAACCAGGGCGCCTCGACGCGCCGGCCGCCGACCGTGCGGACGGTCTTCACGCGGTCGCCGTCCGTCTCCACCGCGGCCACCCGGTCCCAGACGAACTCGGTGCCCAGCTCCGTGGCGCGTTCGAAGAGGCGGCGGTCCATCTCCACCCGGTCGACGTGCAGGGTGACGATGTTGAAGCCGATGAGCGGATGGACGAACCAGGGCTCCGGCTGCGCGGTGTAGGCGGGGCGGTCGGTCGAGACGATCTTGATGTTGACCTTGTAGGTGGCGACCTGATCGGCGATCAGCGAGTCGCCGGGGATGCCCAGGCCCTTCAAGAGGCCCGGCCCGGACCAGTCGAGCGACTCGCCGACGCGGGCGTGCGGGAAGGGGTCGGATTCGATGCAGACTACCTTCAAGCCGCGCTGGCGGAGATGGATGGAGGCCGCGAGGCCGGCGAGGCCGCCGCCGAGCACGGCCACGTCGCAGCGCACGGGGGCGGAGGCGTCGATCTCTGGCTGGGTTGCGTTCATCGCTGGCTCGGTCATGACGTCCCTCCTTCATCTGGCACCGGCGCGGCCAGCGCCCTACCGCCGCGGCGTAGCGGCGCGCTGACCTGGTGGAGGTAGGTGACGATCTCGCGGTACGACTGCACGACGCCGGTCTCGGCGTAGGAAAGCCCGCGGTCGTGGCAGAACTGGCGGACGATGCCGTGGGCTGCCGCCATGCGGTGGCGCGGCAGGCCGGGGAAGAGGTGGTGCTCGATCTGGTAGTTCAAGGCGCCGTACAGGAAGTCGGTGACCGGCCCGGGACGGACGTTGCGCGAGCTCAGCACCTGGCGCTCGAGGAAGCCGGCGGGAGTGTCGCGCTCGAAGAGCGCCATGCCCTTGTGGTTGGGGGCGAAGACGGAGCCGGTGTAGAGCCCGGCGAGCATCTGGTTGGCGAGGATGAAGGCGATGGCGGCGCCCACCGGCAGCAAGGTGAAGATGATGCCGGCGTAGATCACGTAGTGGGCGACGAGGAGCGACCCCTCGACCCACGGCCGCTTGGCGCGGCCCCGCGCCAGGTGCTCGACGGCGCCCGCCCGCAGGTTGAAGGCCTCCAGCATGAGGAGGGGGAAGAACAGGAAGGCCTGGTAGCGCACGATGTAGCTCAGCGGCTTGGGCTTGGCGAGCGCCTGCTCGGGGGAGAAGGCCACCACCGGGAAGTCGATGTCGGGGTCGACGTCGAGCTGGTTGGGGTTGGCGTGATGGCGGTTGTGCTTGTCCGTCCACCAGCTGAAGGAGAGGCCGATGCCCAGGTTGGCGCAGAGCAGGCCGACGAAGTCGTTGTGGGCGGAGGAGCGGAAGATCTGCCGGTGCCCGGCGTCGTGCATGATGAAGCCGATGTGGGTGAAGACGAAGGCCAGGAAGGCGCCGTTGACGAGCTGCACGGCGACGTTCTTGCTCCACGCCATGACGGCGACAGAGAGGCCCAGGGCCGCCAGGAGCCAGAGCCCGTGCCAGATATAGGCAGCCGGGCTCTTGACCAGCAGCCCCTCGCCGTCGACCATGCGCTTGAGGTCGGAGAAGTCGGCCTCGGAAGCGGCGGCATCCGCGACGTCGGGAGACGCCGGAGGTGAAAACGCCGCGGTAGGGAACGCCAAGCTGGTCTGCGTCATCGGCCCCTCATCTGGTGGAATTGTCTAAACAGATAGCACAGGTCGAAGGGGGTGGCAATCGGAGGCGGGGCGCCGGCGGGGCCGCCGGAGGGCGAGTGCGGTCGGTGGCGAGTAGACTTGGGAGCCATGAGCGAAAGCGGATCGGTGGATCACGTCCTGCGGCTGCTGGAGGCCGCCGTGCAGGTGTCCGGGGCGCCGCGGCGGCGGCTGGAGGAGCGGCTGGGGATGGGCCGGGGCCAGCTCGCCCACCTCTTCGACGGCCGCATCCCCCTGGAGCTCCGCCACCTGGAGATCATCTTATCCGAGATCGGGCTCAGCCCCGGCGTCTTCTTCCAGATGGCCTACCCGCCGCCGGTGGCAGCGCTGGCCCCGCCGGGACCCTCCGCCGTCGAGCAGCTCATGACCGCCTTCCGCGGGATGGGCTTCGGAGCCGCCGCCCCCCCCGCCGCCACCCCCATGCCCGCGATGCCGGCAATGGACGAGCTGCGGGACGTCATCGAGGGAGCCGTGCGCGAGGTGATGGGCGGCAAGCCGCGCGAAGCCGACTGAGGTCCGATCATTCCCTCGTCGGAGTTGTGCCACTGGCAGCTTGCCTGCCAGTGTCTCTCCTTCAAGATGTCGTGACCTTTCGGCCACGGACCTGGCTCGATCTCGTCGTCGCGAGCTCCACCAGATCGGCAGCGGATGGATGAGGAAGTCTTAGAGGCTTAGACACTGGCAGGCAAGCTGCCAGTGGCACAAAGACCCCAGGGATCTCTCCTTTGTGGGGCCCGGATCGTGGGCCGAGTTGCGGTAAGCTGCCCAGCATCCAAGGAGACTCTCATGTCCACTGTACTGACCCCCCTGTCCAATCCCGTCGGCGAGACCGGCGCCGCCGCCGCCGCTTACGTCGCCGCCCTGCTCGAAATGCTGGGCGACCGCGATCCCCTGGTCGTGCTGGCCGAGCACCCGCAGGCCATCGCGGAGCTCACGGCCGGGCTCGACGACGCCACCCTTCGCAAGCCCGAGAAGCCCGGCAAGTGGTCGGTGCTGGAGGTCGTCCAGCACCTGGCCGACACCGAGCTCGTCACCGGCTACCGGCTGCGCATGATCCTCGCCCACCGCGAGCCCGAGATCCAGGCCTACGACCAGGACCTCTGGGCGCGCGAGCTGCGCTACAACGAGGCCTCGCTGGTCGATGCCCTGGAGGTGATCCGGGTGATGCGGGGCGCCAACCTCCGCCTGGTGCGGGCGCAGGACGCCCGGCTCGACCGCTTCGGCATCCACGCCGAGCGCGGCAAGGAGAGCGCGCGCCGGCTGGTGCGGATGGTCGCCGGGCACGACCTCGTCCACCAGCGGCAGATCCGCCGCATCCGCCAGGCGTACGGCGTGTAACCTCGAGCCTCGGCGCGCGTAGGAGTCTTCGCAGGACCGGACGGCCTGCCGCCGCCGGCTGACGAAAGGATCCCTCGATGCCGACCCAGGCTCGTTCCCTTGCTGCCGGCCCGCTCGCGCGGCTCGCCCTCTGCGCGCTCCTGGCGCTCGCCGCCGCCGCCGCCGTCCGCGCGGCGACTCCGCCGGCCCCCCCCGTCCCCGCGCCCGTCCCGGCCGCCTCCTCTGCCCCGTCGCACGCCATCCCCGAAGGTCCCGTGGTGCCGGCCGCGGCGCGGCCGGTGCCCGGCCGGCCCTTCGATCCCGTGCAGGCGACCGAGGCCTGGCTGGCCCAGCTCTCGCCCGCCCAGCGGGCGCGCTCCGACGCCTACTTCGAGGGCGGCTACTGGCTGCAGCTCTGGGACTTCCTCTACGGCCTGGCGATCGCCTGGCTGCTCTTGGGCAGCGGCTTCTCCGTCCGGCTGCGCGACGGGGTCGAGCGGCTGAGCCGCTTCCGCTTCGTGCAGGTCCTCTCCTACTCCGTCGTCTACATCGTCGCCGGCTTCGTGCTCAGCCTGCCGCTCGGCATCTACGAGGGGTACTTCCGCGAGCACCGGTACGGCATGGCGAACCAGACCTTCGGCCCCTGGATGGGCGACCAGATGAAGGGGCTTCTGGTGGCCGTAGTCCTCGGCGGCCTGGCGCTGACCGCTCTCTACGCCGTTCTGCGGCGCTTCCCGCGCACCTGGTGGGTCTGGGGCGCCGTCCTCGCCGTCGTCTTCGTCGCCTTCGTGTCGCTCATCGCGCCGGTCTTCATCGAGCCGCTGTTCAACGACTACACCGAGCTCAAGGACCCGGCGATCCGCGGACCCATCCTGTCGCTCGCCCGCGCCAACCTGATCCCTGCCGACCACGTCTACGTCTTCGACGCCTCGAAGCAGACCAAGCGGGTGAGCGCCAACGTCAACGGCTTCGCCGGCACGATGCGCATCGCCCTCAACGACAACCTCCTCGCCCGCGCCTCGAAGGCCGCGATCCAGGGGGTCATGGGCCACGAGATGGGGCACTACGTCCTCCACCACGTCTACAAGGGGATCCTCTCCTTTGGCATCCTCTTCGTGGCCGGCTTCGCCTTCCTCCGCTGGGCGTTGAACGCCGCCTTCCGGCGCTGGAGCGCTCGCTGGGGCCTGCGCGACCTCGCCGACGTCGCCGGCCTGCCGCTCCTCATCGCCGTCTTCTCGGTCTTCTTCTTCGTCGTCACCCCGATCACCAACACCCTCATCCGAGTGGACGAGGCCGAGGCGGACCTCTTCGGCGTCAACGCCAGCCGCCAGCCCGACGGCATGGCCGAGGCGGCCCTCCTCCTGGGCGAGTACCGCAAGCTCCACCCCGGACCGGTCGAGGAGTTCATCTTCTTCGACCACCCGAGTGGCTACAACCGCATCCTCCGCGCCATGACCTGGAAGGCCGAGCACCGCCGGGATTTCGAAGGCCAGGTGGGAACCCCGTAGCGCCCCTCCGTGGGGGGCGCGTTTCAATCGGCGGGCAGATACCCGCGCGCGACCTCGCGGTACTCCGCCACCTGCCGCGCCTGCCAGGCCTCGTCCCGCCCCAACTCCTTGGCAAGGATCCTCGCCACCTCCGGGGCGATCTCCAGGCTGGCCCTGGCGTCGAGGAGGAGGGCGCGGGTGCGCCTGGCGAGGACGTCTTCGACGGTGCGGGCCATCTCGTGGCGGGCCGCCCAGACGACCTGGACGGCGCGGTAGGGGAGATTGGGGTGGAGGAGGCGGTCCCATTCCGCATGACCGGTGGCGAGGTCGCGGAGGGCCGGGGCCTCGGCGCCGTAGACGCTCCACGGCTCCTCCCAGGGCTCCCCGGTGCGGCCGGGATCTTCCGCCTCCGCGGTCCCGGCGCCGTGCAGCCGGAGATCGGCCGTGCGGCACGGGCGCTCTTCGAGACCGGCGACGAGGGCGGCCTGGTCGACGGCGTCCTGTCCCATCTTGCGATAGGTGGTCCACTTGCCGCCGGTGATGGTGACGAGGCCGGAGGCGGAGACGACGAGGGTATGGTCGCGCGAGAGGGAAGCGGTGTCCGCGGGCGCGCCCTCCGCGCTCTGGCGGGCGCCGGCCGGGCGGACGAGCGGCCGCAGGCCGGCGAAGACCGACAGGATGTCTTCTCGGCGCGGGTGCCGGGCGAGGTAGCGCCCGGCATGGGCGAGGAGGAAGTCTACCTCCTGCGGCAGCGGCCGGGGCTCGAGCGCCAGGCCGGCGGCGGGGTCGACGGGGGTCTCGGTAGTGCCGATCACCACCCGGCCGTGCCAGGGGACGGCGAAGAGCACGCGGCCGTCGTCGGTGTGGGGGACGAGGATGGCGCTGTCGCCGGGGAGGAAGTGGCGGCCGAGGACGAGGTGGACGCCCTGGCTGGGGGTGAGGAGCGGCGGGCTCGCGGGGTCGTCGAGGCGGCGGAGGGCGTCGGCGAAGACGCCGGTGGCGTTGACCACCCCGCGGGCGCCCACCTCGTGCTCGGCGCCGCTCTCGCGGTCGCGGAGGAGGGCGCCGGTGACCAGGCCGGCGGTCTTCCGCAGCGCCACCGCCTCCATGTAGTTGAGCGGCGTGCCTCCCAGGTCGGCGACGGTGCGGGCGAGGCAGACGGCCAGGCGGGCGTCGTCGAACTGGCCGTCATGGTAGATCACCCCGCCCCGCAGCCCCTCCGGCTCGACGGTGGGGATGCGCTCCAGGGTCTCCTCGCGCGACAGCCAGCGCGAAGGTCCCAACCCCAGGCGTCCGGCCAGCAGGTCGTAGAGCTTCAGGCCGACGCCGTAGAACGGCCCCTCCCACCAGTCGTAGCTGGGGACGACGAAGGAGAGGTTGTGCACCAGGTGGGGAGCGTTGTGGAAGAGGAAGCCGCGCTCGCGCAGGGCTTCCAGGACGAGGGCGACGTTGCCCTCCCGCAGGTAGCGCACGCCGCCGTGGACGAGCTTGGTGCTGCGCGACGAGGTCGCCTTGGCGAAGTCGCTCGCCTCGACGAGGAGGGTGCGGTAGCCGCGCGCCGCCGCGTCCACCGCCGTCCCCAGGCCGGTCGCCCCGCCGCCGATGACGAGGAGGTCCCACGGCTCGCGCCCGGCCGCTGCCAGACAGGCGAGCAGCTCGTCGCGATTCAAGCCTCCG
>DATNKQ010000054.1:0-10621 GCA_035603315.1 Thermoanaerobaculia bacterium | reverse complement strand
GCGGAGCCAGCGCGCGAGGCTGGCGAGAGCTGCCTCCCGCATGCCGGGGCGGCGGAAGTCGGCCAGATAGACGGTGCCGCCGCCGGCGCGGGCGGCGGTCAACCCGAGCGGCGGGTCCTCGCCCAGGACCGCGACGTAGATCTCGCCCTCGCCGTCCAGCTCGGCAGCCTTCTCGCGCCAGTCCTCGGGGGCGGTCACCTCCTCGGCGGGAGGCACGTCCTCGACAGCGCCGGGGCCGGCCGCCGACTTGATCTCGTCGGCGAGCGAGAAGAACTCGAGCTCGGTGTAGAGCTGGCGCAGGGCGTTGGCGTCGGGTGGGTCGTGGCGCAGGGCCGTGGGATCGAGCTCGATGGGCAGGCCAGTCTCGATGACCGACAGCTCCTTCGACAGCCGCGCCTGCTCCTGGTTGGCGAGCAGGCTCTCGCGGTAGCCCTTGCGCGGGATCTCGCCGGCCCGCGCCAGCAGCTCCTCGAGCGACCCGTACTCGCGGATGAGGGCCTTGGCGCCCTTCTCGCCGATCCCCGGCACCCCCGGGATGTTGTCGACCGAGTCGCCCATGAGCGCCAGGACGTCGGGCACCTGGGCGGGCGGCACGCCGAAGTCCTCCTCCACCTCCTGCGGGCCGTAGAGCTTGTTGCGGCCGGTATGGAAGAGCGAGACCCGCGGCCCGACCAGCTGCATGAGGTCCTTGTCGGCGGAGACCAGCACCACCTGGTAGCCGGCCGCCGCCGCCTTGGCGGCGAGGGTGCCGAGCACGTCGTCCGCCTCGTAACGGCTGAGCTCCAAGACGGGGATGCGGTGGGCGGCGAGCGCTTTGCGGATCCACGGGATCTGGCTCGCCAGGTCCTCCGGCATGGCGCGGCGGTTGGCCTTGTAATCGACGAAGCGCTCCTTCCTGAAGGTCTGCTCGCCGTCGCCGCCCTCCAAGGCCACCCCCACCAACTCCGGGTTGTCCTCGCGCAGCAGCTTGCGGAGCATCTGCACGAAGCCGTAGACGGCGTTGGTCGGCTCGCCGCGCGAGTTCGAGAGGTTGCGGATGGCGTAGAAGGCGCGGAAGATATTGGAGTAGCCGTCGATCAGGAAGAGGCGCTGGGGCGGGGTGGGGTCGAGCAGAGGGGCGGACATCGCGGCACATTCTACGGCTGGCACGCGGCTAGCAGAAACGCCAGGGCAGGCAGTCGCATCGTTCCATCTGCGGAAAGGAGAACGGCATGGGGGTCATGGGTCTCTTGTCGTGGATCGTCTTCGGTCTCATCGCCGGGCTGATCGCCAAGATGCTGGTGCCGGGGAGGGACCCCGGCGGCTGCGTCCTGACGGTCGTCCTGGGGGTCGTCGGCGCCCTCATCGGCGGCGTCCTCGCCACCGCCTTGGGCTACGGCGGTATCTCCGGCTTCGATTGGCGGAGCCTGGGGATCGCCGTCCTGGGCTCGATCCTCCTGCTGTTGATCGGCAGGCTGTTCCGCCGCCGGCGCTGACCGGCTAAGACCGGCGTGCCTGTGCGATCAGGTGGGCGGCCTCGGGGAGGATGAGCTTCTCCATCGCCAGGGTCACCGCCTTGGGCGACCCCGGCAGGAGGAAGACGGCGCGGCCGGCGACGACGCCGGCGGCGGCGCGGCTGAGCATGGCGGCGGCGCCCACCTGCTCGTAGGAGAGCATGCGGAAGAGCTCGCCGAAGCCCTCGATGCGGCGCTCGAAGAGCGGCTCCGCAGCCTCCAGGGTGACGTCGCGCGGGGCCACCCCGGTGCCGCCGGTGACGACCACCACGTCCACCCCCGGCATCGCCAACATCCCCGACAGCGCCAGGCGGATGGCGGGCACCTCGTCCCGCACCAGGGTCGACCCTTCCAGGCGGTGACCGGCTGCCGTCGCCATCTGCCGCAGAACGTCGCCGCTGGTGTCGTTCTTGGCAGTGCGGCTGTCGCTCACGGTGACGACCGCGAAGCCCAGGCTCGTCGGAGCGGCGCGGCGATGCTCGGCAACGCTCATGCGGAGAAAGGCTAGCACGGCCGGCACGGTCTCTAGCTGCCCGTGATTGTAGGCAACCGGTTGTACGGCGAGGTATTGGAGTTGTGCCACTGGCAGCTTGCCTGCCAGTGGATTCAGGGCCTGTCATCCCGAGCGAGAGCGAGGGACCTGGGCGGGGGGAGGCCTCCCAAACTTTTGGTAGCAAAGGCTTTCGCGCCGCCCTTCCCCCAGGTCCCTCGCTCTCGCTCGGGATGACAATAGGGGACCAAGGACTCGATGGTCCACGGGCAGCTAGAATGCTGAACTCCATGCGCCGCGCCCGGCCGCTCCTCCTCTTGGCCCTCCTCTGCCTCCTGGTCCTGGCGGCGGTCCCCGACCGCGCTCTCGAGCTACGCAACCTGGCCCTGGCGCAGCTCGAGAACGAGCGCCCGGCGGACGCCGAAGCGACCCTCCTGCAGCTCGTTCAGATCGCGCCGGCCGATCCGCTGGGCTACGCCGACCTCGCAGTCGCCTGCCTGCGGCAGCAGAAGTACGAGGCGGCGCTCGCCTGGGCCGAAAAGGCGCTCGCCCGGACGCCGCGGCGGGCGGACCTCCTGGCCTTGAAGGGCGAGGTCCTGCAGTGGAGCGGCAGGTCGGACGAGGCGCTGGCGGCCTTCGGCGCCGCCGCCGACGCCGCCCCCGACGACCCCGAGATCCAGTACGCCGCCTACCGCCAAGCGGCCGCGTTGATCGGCGGGGCCGGCGCGGCCGGGTCCGCTGCGGCGGCGCTGGCCACGAAAACCCTCGAACGGCTCGCCCGGCTGCGTCCCGAGAACCTGGTAGTCCTCCTGCGGCTCGGCAGCAGCGCTCTCGCGGCCGGCGGGGCTGGAGATAGGGCCGCGGCCACCGCCGCCTACCTGCGGGTGCGGGAGATCGCCGGCGGCGAGGCGACGGCGGAGGGACCCCTCCGCGAGGTCCTCGACGCCCTCGAACGCGACGACCTGGCAGCCGCGCGGGTGCCGGCCATCCGCCTGGAGAACGTGCTCAAGGTGACGCCGATGTACCAGGGGAGCCAGCGCGAGCTGGCGCGCAATATCCAAGGCGTGCCCCTCACCCGCTTCGCCGGCGAGCCGCCGCCCAGCCGCTTCGGTGCGCCGGTCAAGGTCGAGCTCAAGGCCAGCCTCCTGGACCCCACCCCCTCGGCGGGAGCCGGCCTGGCCGTCGCCGACCTCGACGGCGACCGCCGGCCCGACATCGTCCGCCTGGTGGGCGGGGACCGGCCCGGCATCGAGGTGCGCCTGGCGGCGTCCGGCTGGAAGGCCTTGCCCGTCGTCGCCGCCCCCGGCGCCTCGCAGCTCCTCGCCGTCGACCTCGACAACGACAGCAGGACCGATGTGATCGCCTGGGGCGAACGAGGGGGTCAGGTGTTCCTGGGCAACGGCCAAGGGGGTCTGCGGCCGGCCCCGGAATCGTTCAGGATCGCCGGCGGCGGGGCGGCCGGCAACGCTTCCGCGGCGGCCGTGCTCGACTACGACGGCGACGGCGACCTCGACCTCGCCGTCGCCGGGAGCAGCGGGGCGGGCCTGGAGCTCTACCGCAACAACCTGGCCGGCCTTCAAGCGGTAGGAGCGAGCGCCCTCCCCCGCCCATCGGCCGGCGTGGGTCTCGCCGGCAGCATCCGCCAGATCCTCGCCAGCGATCTCGATCGCGACGGCGACCTCGATCTCCTGCTCGTGCAGGACGTCGCCGGCCGCCCCGGCCTCGCCTGGCTCGACAACTTGCGCCAGGGGCGCTTCGCCGACCGCACGGCGGCGGCGGGGCTCGACCAGGTGCCCGCCGCGCGGGCGGCTCTGGCCGTCGACCTCGACGACGACGGCCTCCCCGACCTCGTGACGCTGGCCGCCGCCGGCGACTCCCTCGCCTTCTGGCACAACCGGGGCGGCCGCTTCGAGAGGTGGAGCCTCAGCGCCCCGCTGCCGGCGGGGTCGCGCTACTCGACCCTCCTCGCCTTCGACGCCGACAACGACGGCCGCCTCGACCTCGCCCTGGCCGGCGACTCGGGAGTCCTCGTCCTCGCCCGCCGCTCCGACTCCGCTGGAGGCGACTTCCAGCCGCTGCCGCTCTCCGATGGCCCGGCGCGCGCCACCGCCCTCGCGGCGGCCGATCTGGACGGCGACGGCGACTTGGACCTCGTCGCCGCCGGCCCCCTCGGCCTTTACCGGATCGAGAACGTCGGCGGCAACAAGAACCGCTGGCTCGACGTGCGGTTGAAGGGCCTCGCCCGCGGCAGCGGCAAGAACAACCTGGCCGGCCTGGGGGCGACCCTGGAGGTCCGCGCCGGCACCGCCTACCAGTTCCGCGAGGTGACGGGGCAGGTCACCCACTTCGGGCTCGGCGGGCAGCGCCAGGCCGACCTGCGGGTGGTGTGGACCAACGGCGTGCCGCAGAACCGCCTGCAGGTCGCCGGCGACCGGACCATCGTCGAGGAGCAGCTCCTCAAGGGGAGCTGCCCCTTCCTTTACGCCTGGAACGGCCGGCGCACCGAATTCGTCACCGACCTCCTGTGGGCGTCGCCCTTGGGCCTGCCGGTCGCCCCCGGCGTCTGGGCGGGGGCCAACCCGGGCGAGCTCGTGGAGGTGGTGGGCACCGTGCCCGCCGGCGGCAGCTACCGGCTCAGCCTCACCGAGGAGCTCTGGGAGGCTGCCTACTTCGACCGCGTGCGGCTGTGGGTGGTCGACGCGCCGCCGGGGGTCGAGGTGGCGAGCAACCTCAAGGTGCTCCCGGGCGCCGCGCCCTTCGCGCCGCTCCTCCTCGCCAGCCGCGGCCTGCGGCCCGTCGCCGCCGCCTGGGACGGCGGCGGGCGCGAGGTCACCGAGCGCGTCCGCCGGCGCGACGAGGTCTACGCCGACGGCTACGAGAAGAGCTCCTACCAGGGGGTGGCGGCGGCGCCCTGGACCTTCACCTTCGATCTCGGCGCGGCGCCGGCCGCCCCCATCCGCCTCCACCTGGACGGCTGGGTCTTCCCCGCCGACGCCAGCCTGAACCTGGCCGCCGCCCAGCGCCCCGACCTGCCCGTCCTGCCGCCGCGCCTGGAGGTGGAGACTGCCACCGGCTGGCAGGTCCTGGTGCCGGCCATGGGCTACCCGGCCGGCAAGACCAAGACGATGGTCGTCGACACGCCGCCGCTGCCGCCCGGCGCCCGGCGGCTGCGCATCGTCACCTCCCTCTGGCTCTCCTGGGACCGCATCGCCTGGACGGCGCGCCCGGACGACGGCGCCGCGGCCATCGTCGCCCGGCTCGACCCGGCGACCGCCGACCTCCACTACCGCGGCTTCTCGGCGCCCGTGCGGCGCTCCCCCAACGGCCCCCACGGCGCCGACTACGGGCGCCTCTCCACGGTCTCGCCCTGGCTCCCCTTCGCCGGCCGCTACACCCGCTACGGCGACGTGCGCGAGCTGCTCGCCGCCGCCGACGACCGCCTGGTCATCCTCGCCGCCGGCGACGAGGTCGCTCTCGCCTTCGACGCCTCGCGCCTCGCTCCCCCGCCGGCCGGCTGGAGCCGCCGCGTCTTCCTCGAGAGCCTGGGCTGGGACAAGGACGCCGACCGCAACACCTGGGAGGCGGAGCGGCTGGAGCCGCTCCCCTTCCGCGCCATGCGGAGCTACCCGTTCGCACCGGGCGAAAGGTATCCGGAGACGCCGTTCCTGCGGCGGTACCGGGAGGAGTGGCTGACCCGCGAGGTACGGTAAGCGCGTGTGAAGAATTGCCGAGACATTACTCCCGGGCCGATAGGCAGGTCCTTCCGGTTGTCATCCCGAGCGGGAGCGAGGGACCTGGGGGGAAGGGTGGCGCGAAGACCTTTGCTACCAGACGTTTGGAAGGCCTCCCCTCGCCCAGGTCCCTCGCTCCCGCTCGGGATGACAGGCCCTAAGGTTTCTCGCGCGGAAACCGGGGAGGGTCCGGGGGGGCCAACAATCCCAGAACTGTCCGCTTGTGGGACGGCCCTTTCCCGCGATCGGACACGGCGGCGTTTCCCCGCGCTGTCACGAAATGGGTAACTCGTTCACCCTCTTTAGTTTGAGGGCTCCTGCAACTTTGGGCACGGCCCGTGCGTAATGCAGGTCGGAGAGGGACCCCATGGACATCCAACGTTTCGGTCAAGCGAAGAAGAAGCGGACGCGCAACCTCATCATCGGGGTCGCCGTCTTAGCCGCCGTCGGCCTGATCTCGCTGGGGCTCTCCAAGCTCGAGCCGGCGGCCCCCACCGTGCAGCGCGAGACGGTGTGGATCGACACCGTCCAGCGCGGCCCGATGCTGCGGCAGGTGCGGGGTCCGGGCACTTTGGTCCCCGAGGACATCCGCTGGATCTCGGCGTCGGTCGAGGGCCGCGTCGAGCGCATCCCCTCGCTGGCCGGCGTCACCGTCACCCCCGACACCGTGCTCCTTGACATGAGCAACCCCGAGATCGAGCAGAACGCCGTCGAGGCCCAGGCGCAGCTCAAGGCCGCGGAGGCCGACTACGACGACCTCAAGGCCAAGCTCGGCACCGAGCTCCTGAACCAGCAGGCCTCGGCGGCCCTGGTCGATTCGCAGAGCAAGCAGGCAAAGCTGCAGGCGGAGGCGGACACCGAGCTCTCCAAGGAAGGCCTGATCCCCGACCTTACGGTCAAGCTCTCGCGCTTGAAGTCCGATCAGCTGATCAAGCAGGACGGGATCGAGAAGGAGAAGGTCGAGAAGAGCGCCAGCTCGGCGCAGGCCCAGCTCGCCGCCCAGCGCGCCCGGGGCGACCAGATGCGCGCCCTCTACGAGCTGCGCCAGCGCCAGGTCGAATCGCTGCACGTCAAGGCGGGTCTCGCCGGGGTGCTGCAGGACTTGCCGGTGCAGGTCGGCCAGCGGGTCACCGCCGGCACCAACCTGGCCCGCGTGGCGCGGCCCGACAAGCTCAAGGCCGAGCTGCGCATCCCGGAGACCCAGGCCAAGGACGTGGGGCTCGGCCAGGAGGCCTCGATCGACACCCGCAACGGCATCGTCATGGGCCAGGTGATGCGGGTGGCGCCCTCGGTCCAGGACGGCACGGTCATCGTCGACGTCCGCATGACGGGCCCGCTGCCCAAGGGCGCCCGGCCCGACCTCTCGGTCGACGGCACGATCGAGATCGAGCGCCTCGACAACGTGCTCTACGTCGGCCGGCCCGCCTATGGGCAGGCGCAGAGCAAGGTCGAGGTCTTCAAGCTGACCAACGGAGGGAAGGAAGCGAGGCGCGTCCCCGTGCAGCTCGGGCGCAGCTCGGTCAACACCATCGAGATCGTCAGCGGCTTGAACCGCGGCGACCAGGTGATCCTGTCCGACACCTCGGCGTGGGACGGGCACAATGTCCTTCGCCTGACGAACTAAGAGAGGAGAAGCGATGAGCGCAGCATCATCCGATTCCCTGATCCAGCTCGACGGCGTGACCAAGGTCTTCCTCACCGACGAGGTCGAGACCCACGCCCTCTCCGGCATCCACCTGGAGATCAAGAACGGCGAGTACGTCTCGATCGCCGGCCCCTCGGGCTGCGGCAAGACGACGCTGCTGTCGATCCTCGGCCTCCTCGACACCCCGTCCGAAGGCAAGTACCGGTTGAACGGCAAGCAGGTGGCCGACCTCTCGTTCTCCGACCGCGCGCGCATCCGCAACAAGGAGATCGGCTTCATCTTCCAGGCCTTCAACCTGATCGGCGACCTGACGGTCTACGAGAACGTCGAGCTGCCGCTCACCTACCGGGGGATGGCGTCCAAGGAGCGCAAGGAGCGGGTGCAGGAGGCGCTCGAGCGGGTCGGCATGTCGCACCGCATGAAACACTACCCCTCGCAGCTCTCGGGCGGCCAGCAGCAGAGGGTCGCGGTCGCCCGCGCGGTGGTCGGCAAGCCGTCGATCCTCCTCGCCGACGAGCCCACCGGCAACCTCGACTCCCGCAACAGCGAAGCGGTGATGGAGCTCTTGGACGAGCTGCACAAGGAGGGGGCGACGATCTGCATGGTCACCCACGACCCCCGCTTCGCCCGCTACGCCGGCCGCAGCATCCACCTCTTCGACGGCCGGGTGGTCGAGGAGGAGGAGGGCATCCAGCGCCAGATGGAGGAGAAGGAGCTGCAGCAGCGGGGCTTCGAGATCGCCTAGCGGATCGGCTCGGGCCGGCAACCACGCGACGCCGCGGCGCCACACCGGCCGCGGCGTTCGCTTTTGGAGGTCGCTCTTGGAGGTGGAGTAGCATGGAAGGGACCCGATGATCCGACTGACGAACCTCGAGAAGGCATACCAGACCGGTCCGGTGCAGACCTTCGTGCTGCGCCAGATCAAGCTCCACATCGCGGAGGGCGAGTTCGTCACCATCATGGGGCCCTCGGGGGCCGGCAAGACGACTCTGCTGTCGATCCTCGGCATGCTCGACGCCGCCTGGAGCGGCGAGTACGAGTTCCTGGGACAGCCGATCCACCAGCTCAAGCCCAAGCAGCGGGCGGCGATCAACAAGCAGTACATCGGCTTCGTCTTCCAGAGCTACCACCTGATCGACAGCCTGACGGTGGCCGAGAACCTCGACCTGCCGCTCTCCTACCGCGACGTGCCGCGGGCGCGACGGCAGGCGATGGTGGCCGAGGCCCTCGACCGCTTTCGCATCGTCGGCAAGAAAGACCTCTTCCCCTCCCAGCTTTCGGGCGGCCAGCAGCAGCTCGTGGGGGTGGCGCGGGCGGTGGTGGGCAACCCCAAGCTCATCCTCGCCGACGAGCCGACGGGCAACCTCCACACCAGCCAGGCCGAGGAGATCATGCGCCTTTTCAAGCAGCTCAACGACGAGGGGACGACGATCGTCCAGGTCACCCACTCGGAGAAGAACGCGACCTTCGGCAACCGGGTGGTGAACCTGCTCGACGGCTGGGTCGCGGACCAGAAGCAGTGAGCCGCGCGCCGCAGATCCTCATCGCCGACGACCAGCGCGACGTGCGCGAGGCCCTCCGCCTGCTGCTCAAGGGGGAGGGCTTCGAGACCGTCATCGCGAGCTCCCCGGGAGAGCTCCTGGAAGCGGTGAAGAGCCGCGAGGTCGACACCATCCTCATGGACTTGAACTACACCCGCGACACCACCTCCGGCCGCGAGGGGCTGGACCTGCTGTCGCGCCTCCAGAGCCTGGACGCCACGCTGCCGGTGGTGGTGATGACCGCCTGGGCGAGCGTCGGCCTGGCGGTCGAGGCGATGCGCCGCGGCGCCCGCGACTTCGTCGAGAAGCCGTGGGACAACGCGCGCCTGCTCTCCATCCTGCGCACCCAGGTGGACCTCGGGAGGGCGCTGCGCCGCGGCGAGCGGCTGGAGGCCGAGAACGAGCTGCTGCGCGCCAACGGCCACGGCGACCCTCCGGACCTCATCGCCCTGGCGCCGGAGATGCGGCCGGTGATCGAGCTCATCGAGCGGGTGGGGCCGTCGGAGGCGAACGTCCTCGTCACCGGCGAGAACGGCACCGGCAAGGGGGTCATCGCCCGCGCCCTCCACGCCGCCTCGTTGCGCGCCGTCAAGCCGATGGTCACTGTCAATACGGGAGGCCTCTCGGAGTCGGTCTTCGAGAGCGAGCTCTTCGGCCACGTCCGCGGCGCCTTCACCGACGCCAAGGTCGACCGCGCCGGCCGCTTCGAGCTCGCCGACGGCGGCACCATCTTCCTCGACGAGATCGCCAACATCACCCCCGCCCAGCAGGCCAAGCTCCTGCGCGTCCTGGAGACCGGCGAGTTCGAGCGGGTGGGATCGTCGCGCACCCGCGCCGTCGACGTGCGGCTGTTCTCCGCCACCAACGCCGACCTCCGCGAGGAGGTGACCTCGGGGCGCTTCCGCCAGGACCTCCTGTTCCGGCTCAACACGGTCGAGATCCGGCTCCCCGCCCTGCGCCACCGCACGGCCGACATCCAACCGCTCGCCGAGCACTTCCTGCGCCAGCACGCGCGCCGCTACCGGAAGCCGCTTCAGGGCTTCGAGCCGGCGGCGGCAGAGGCGCTGCGCAGCCATCCCTGGCCGGGCAACGTGCGCGAGCTCGACCATGCCGTCGAGCGCGGCGTGCTGATGGCGCGGGGCGACCTCGTGTCGGCGCCCGACCTCGGCCTGCAGCCGGCCTCGGGCCTGCCCGCCCGGCTGGACGACATGCCGCTCGAGGACGTCGAGCGGGTGCTCATCCAGAAGGCGCTGGCGCGCTACGCGGGCAACGTCAGCCATGCCGCTCAGGCCCTCGGGCTCTCCCGCAGCGCCCTCTACCGCCGGCTCGAAAAGCATGGCCTCTGACCGCCGCCGTCCCTGGCGTCCCCTCTCCTTCGAGATCCGCATCTTCCTGCTCTCGTTCGCCACCGGCCTGCCGGGGGCGCTGGTCGCCCTGGCGCTCCTGTGGACCGGCGACCACAGCGCCAAGGTGCGCTTTACGCTGTCCGTCCTCGTGCTGATCTTCTGGTGGGGCTTCGCCGCCGCCCTGCGGGAGCGCATCGTGCGGCCGCTGCAGACGCTCTCGAACCTGCTGGGCGCGCTGCGCGAAGGGGATTTCTCCCTGCGGGCGCGGAGCTCGCGCGAGGTCGACGCCCTGGCGGAGGTGATGCGCGAGGTCAACGCGCTCGGCGAGACGCTCCGCGCCCAGCGCCTGGGGGCGATCGAGGCCGCCGCCCTCCT
>DATNKQ010000280.1:0-6888 GCA_035603315.1 Thermoanaerobaculia bacterium | reverse complement strand
GCCTTCGTGGGTCCGCCGGATGAGCGGTTGCGGACCTACGGCGAGCTCCCCGGCGTCGAGCGCCTGGACGGCGGCGGCGGCACGCTGGTGCCCGGGTTCGTCGATCCCCACACCCACTTGCCGTGGGCCGGCACGCGCGAGGAGGAGTTCGCGGCCCGCCTCGCCGGCAAGACCTATCAGGAGATCGCCGCCGCGGGCGGCGGCATCCTGTCGACCGTCGACGCCACCCGCCGGGCGAGCGAGGACGCGCTGGTGGCGAACGTCCGGCGCCGCATGGACCAGATGCTCGCCTGGGGGACGACGACGGCGGAGGCGAAGAGCGGCTACGGATTGAGCCGGGCGGACGAGCTCAAGCAGCTGCGGGCGATCCGCCGCGCCTCGGCGGAGCATCCCGTCGACCTCGTCCCCACCCTCCTGGCCGCCCACGAGGTGCCCGCCGAGCACCGCCGCGACCGCGAGCGCTACCTCGACCTCGTCTGCGAGGAGATCATCCCCGCGGCGGCGGCGGAGGGCCTCGCCCGCTTCTGCGACGTCTTCTGCGAGGAGGGCGTGTTCAGCGCCGCCGAGTCGCGGCGGGTGCTCCTGGCGGGCGCCTGCCACGGCCTCGCCCCGCGGCTCCATGCCGACGAGTTCGCCGACTCGGGCGGGGCCGAGCTGGCGGCCGAGCTGCACGCGCTCTCGGCCGATCACCTGATGGCCGTCTCCCCGGCGGGCGTCGAGGCGCTGGCCGGTTCCGGGGTCACGGCAGTGCTTCTCCCGGGCACCAGCTTCTTCCTCATGAAGCAGCGCTACGCGCCGGCCCGGCGGCTCATCGAGGCGGGGGTCCCGGTCGCCCTCGCCACCGACTGCAACCCCGGCTCCTCGAACACCGAGTCGATGCCGATGGTGATCACGCTGGCGGTCCTCCTGCTCGGATTGACGATCGCGGAGAGCCTGACGGCGGCGACCTTGAACGCCGCCTGCTGCCTGGGGCTCGGGGACGAGCTGGGCTCGATCGAGGTGGGCAAGCGCGCCGATCTCGTGCTCCTCTCGGCGCCCAACCTCCTTCATCTCGTATACCACTACGGGGTGAATCCGGTGGCGGCGGTGGTCAAGGACGGCCGGGTGGCCCGCCGGGCGGCTTGACCCGCGCTTTGACGTAGAATCCCCCTTTCACCCCGCACCACGTCGTCGTTCACCGAGAGGAGAACCCATGTCCCCGAGAAGACTGCCCATGCTGTTGCTGACCCTGTTGGCCGCGAGTGCGCTCGCCGGGCCGGTCTTCGCCGAGCAGAAGGAGAAACCGATGGCGGACGCCAAGGCGGAACCCAAGGAGGTCGTTACCAGATCCGGTCTCAGGTACGTCGACCTCAAAGTGGGGGAGGGCGACGAGGCCAAGGCGGGCCAGATCGTCGAGGTGCACTACACCGGCTGGCTGACCGACGGCACCAAGTTCGACTCCAGCCTGGACCACAAGGAGCCCCTCAAGTTCGTCTTGGGCGCCGGCCAGGTGATCGAGGGCTGGGACCAGGGAGTGGCGGGCATGAAGGTGGGCGGCAAGCGCAAGCTGACCATCCCGCCCGGCCTGGGCTACGGACCGCAGGGCGCCGGCAGCGTCATCCCGCCCAACGCCACCCTCGTCATCGAGGTCGAGCTGCTAAAGGTGCGCCCCAAGTAGGGTCTACTTTTTCGGTACCTCTCCGTTCGCCGCGTAGATCGGCTTGATGTCGACCGGCACGTCGCCCAGGCGGCCGAGGGCCGTGCGCAGGGCGGGGCTCGGCTTGCCGTAGGTCTCGAGGAAGCGCCGCGTCCCCTCGTAGTCGCCGGCCGCCTGCAGCGTCAGCATGTCGTGCAGGAGATCTCGGATGCCGCCCGGGAACTTCTCCGAGACCGCCTTGAAGCGGGCGGCGGCGTCGACCGTGAGGGCGCCCTTGGCGAGCAGGTAGTTGAACTGCGCCATCACCCCCTGGCCGTGGGCCTCCTCGGCGCCGAAGCGCGCGGCGCGGAAGAGCCCGGCGACGTAGGTCGGCTCGAGCGAGCGGCGGAGCGCGGCCGGCATGTCGCCGTGGTCGATGAGGGCGAGGATGTTGTAGACCCCCATGACGTCGGCCTTGGCTTCCTCGATCGTCGAGAAGAGCTCCTTCAGCTCCAGGCGTACCTCGGTCTTGCGGCCATTGACGGTGATCGTCCCCGGTCCCAGGCCGTGCGACAGCTCGTGGTGGAGCACCTCGTTGAAGTAGGCGTCGAAGGAGAGGTCGCCCACCTGGCCGGGATCGAGGACGCGCTGGGCGATGGGCACCAGGACCTTGTCGTACTTGGCGCGGATGACGTTGCGGAGCAGCACCTTCTTCGAGCCCTTCTGCTCCCGCACCTTCTCGTCGTTGGGCAGGTTGAAGGCCGCAGTCTGCACGGCGGCGCCGGCCTCCCCCGCCGCGTAGGCCTGGTCGACGACGCGGATGGGGCTCTCGGTGCCGCGGCTCAGGTTCTTGTCCTTGTCGGGGATCGGCAGGTTGCGCTCCAGCCAGGGGAGCCGTTCCTTGTAGCGGGCGAGCGCCGCCGACTCCTTGGGCAGCGCCACGGTGACGAACGACTCGAAGGCGGCCTTGTAGCCGAAGAGGCCGTCGCCGTAGGTCTCGTAGGGGCCGATGGTCACCTCGACCGGGGCGTCCAAGTCCATCCAGGCGACATCGCTCGCGTAGTAGTCGTCGCTGAGGAAGGCGTCCGCCCGCAGGTTGAGGAAGCGTTTGAGCGACGCGTTGCCGGTCGTCTCCCCCGCCTGCCGCAGGAGCTGGGCTGCCGGTTCCAGCCAGGTCTTGTACTCCTGCGAGTAGGGGACGGCGACCAGCTCCTTGCCGTGCCGGCGGATGACGGTCGTCGTCGCCAGGAAGCGCTCGCGGTCGCCGGGATGGGCGGCGATCCAGGCCTCGAACTCAGCCTTCGTCAGGTCCTCGGGGTAGTAGCCCTCTCCCGGCGGATACGTGTGGTTGCCGACGAACGGCTTGAAAGCGTCCAGGCGATCCCAGGGCCCATAGTTGATCTGGTAGTACGCGCGGACGGCCGCGGCCTGCGGGCCCTGGAGGCCGGCGACCTCGCGGCTCATGTCCGGGTTGCCGGTCCAATACTGCCGCAGGTAGACCTCGTCGAGCCGGCGGGAGGCCTGGATCAGGAGGTCCAGCACCTTGCGGTCGGCGGCGGAGAGCACCGAGAGGTCGGCCTGGAGCGGGGTGGGAGAGTACTGGGCCAGCCGCCGCTCGACGTCAGGCAGCACGCGCAGCTCCGTCGCCGGCCCGGAGGCGGCTCCAGCGACGCCCGCCAGCAGGAGAAGAAAGATCGGGGTGAAGCGCATCGGGGCTCCTTTCGGGTGCAACCGCGTTCATGGGGCTATCGTAGCGCGCTAGCGCTTCCCCTCGTCGTACACCGCGGCGCGGACGGCGAGGTCGAGGAGCTTGCCGCCGTCGACCAGGACGGTGTGCCTGGGCTCGACGGCGAAGACGAGGACGACCGCCGGCGGCCGGCCTTCGGCGGCGAGGAGCACCACCATCTGCGGCGACAGGTCGGCTTCCTCAAAGGTCCAGGTCTCGAGCACCAGCCGGCGGGTCTTCACCGGCGGCCGCGAGCCCAGGCGGCCGGGCTCCCGCTCGGGCACCGCCCGCTGGCTGTAGGAGAGCATGGGCGGCGGCCCCAAGAGGATCAACGCCCGCCCGCGGTCGGTCATGCTGCCCCGCATCCCTTCCTCGCCGTAGAGGCGGTCGGCGGCGTCGACCCGCTGGTAGAAGATCTGCGCGAAGCGGCTGCCGTGCTTGGCGGGGTCGCTGTCGCGCCGCCGCCAGAAGGCCTCGATGAAGGCGACCGCCTCCTTGTTGCTGTGCAGGCGGCGGGCCTGGCGCTCCTCCTCGGGGAGCATCAGCCAGCGGGTGGGACCGTCGATCCAGCCCTGCACCCCGCCGGGGTCCGACGGTGGAGGCGCGGAGCCGCACCCCAGCCAGAGCCAGGTCGCAAAGAGGAGGACGGGGGCCGCGATCGCTCGCCGAGCCGGATGCCGGCAGGACACCAAGCCTCAGTGCACCGAATCGTCTCCGACGGGCTCCGGCGCCTCGTGGATCTCTCCGAAGGTCTGCTCGTAGCGTTCGAGGTTGGCGCTCAAGGCGCGGATGATGCGCTTCAAGTGGCCGGGGCTGGTGACGATGCGGGCGGTAACGATGCCCTGGGGGGGCACCAGGTTGATGAAGTCGAGGATGAACTCTTCTCGCGTATGGGTGATGCGCAGCAGGTTCGAGTACCTGCCCTTGAGCTCCTCGTCGCTGATCTTGACGTTGAGACCCTGAGCGGCGTCCGCCATCTCCGCCATCGGTGAACCTCCTTGCCGGGATCGCCCCGCATGCTATCTCATTCAACGCGCGAACGATCCGGCGCCTTGCCCTGCCACTCGACGCCGCTCCCGAACTCCCAGCGGTGCTCGGGGAAGTAGACGCCGACGCCGCCGGTGCGCGCGGTGACCGTGAGGCTGAGAGCCCCCTGCCGGTAGTCGTAGGGGGCGCCGTCGCGGGCGTGGACGGCGACGTCGACCCGATACTCGCCGGGGGCGAGGCGGAGCGCCGGGCAAACGACCCGCACCGTCGTCTCGCCGTCGAGGCGGGCGGGGACGAAGCCCTCGAGGTCGGTGTTGGTGCCCCAGCAGTCGAAGCCGCGGGGGGTGGCGACGCCGATGCCGAAGACGAAATCGGTGAGCGGCCGCGCCGTCCGGACGGCGATCTCGAAGACGGCCGCCTCCCCCGACTCCAGGTGGTAGCGCTCTTCGCCTTCCCCGGCGAGCAGGCGCACGGCGACGATCTCCGCCTCGCCCGACCCCCAACGGCGCGCGGTCTCCTCGTTGCTCGCCGCGCGGCGCTCCTTGGCCGTTTTGTGCTCCTCTCCCTCCTGCTCGGCGACCTCCTGCCGGTAGGCGTCGATCACCCGCCGCGGCTCGCCGACCAGCCGCTGCCGTCCCCCTTCGAGCCAGAGCACGCGGTCGCAGATGCCGGCCACCATGTCGAGCGAGTGGCTGACGAGGAGGAGCGTCTTCCCCGCCGCCAGGAACTCCTCGATGCGGCGCAGGCAGCGGTGGGCGAACGCCTCGTCCCCCACCGCCAGCACCTCGTCGACCAGGAGGACGTCGGGGTCGGTGTGGATGGCGACCGCGAAACCCAGGCGCACGTACATGCCGGAGGAGTAGTTCTTGACCGGCTCCTCCATGAAGTCGCCGAGGCCCGAGAACTCGACGATCTCGGGGTAGCGGCGGGTGATCTCGCGGCGCGCGAGGCCGAGCACGGCGCCGTTGATGAAGACGTTCTCCCGCCCCGAGATCTCGGGATGGAAGCCCGCCCCCAGCTCGATCATCGCCGCCACCCGGCCGGCGACGGCGATCTTCCCCGCCGAGGGCTTGAGCATCCCCGCCACCAGCTTGAGGAGCGTCGACTTGCCGGAGCCGTTGCCCCCGATGACGCCGAAGGCCTCGCCCCGAGAGACGGAGAAGTCGATCCCCTCGAGCGCCACGATCGCCTCCTCGCGCTTCAGGTGGCGGGTCAGGCTCCCCTCGACGAGCGCGCTCTTGAGCGTGCGGAGTTGGTCGCCCGGCGTCGTCCGGCGGTAGAGCTTGACCAGCCCCTCGACCCGGATGGCCTCCGGGCGATCTGCAGGGGCGGCAGGCGCGGCCTCGGGCGAAGCGGTTTGTGGATCGGTCACGCCGCCTCCACGAGCGTCTCGCGCAGCCGGTCGAAGAGCGAGGCCCCGACGACCCAGGCGACAAGGCTCGCCGCCGCCATCTGCACCCACAGGGCGGGGGTCGGGTACTGCCCGCGGAAGAGGGTTTCCTGGTAGGCCAGGGTGAAGGGGGTGAAGGGGTTCAGGCGCACCACCCAGCGGATGACCGGCAGGCCGCGCAGCGAGTCGATGGGGTAGAGGATGGGGGTGAGGAAGAAGAGAAAGGTGAGGAGGTTGGCGACCAGGTCGCGGACGTCTTTGAAGTGGACGTTGAGGGCGGCGATCCCCAGCGCCAGCCCCGCCACCATCGGCAGCTCGAGGAGGATCACCGCCGGCAACAGGAGGACCGACGCGCCGCCGACGTGGTAGCCGAGGAGCCAGCCGGTGACGAGCGCCGCCGCCACGATGGGCAGCGCCAGCAGCAGGTGGACGAGGTTCGAGAGCACCGAGACCATGGGCAGGAGCTCGGCCGGGAAGACCGCCTTGCGGATGAGGCCGGCGTTGGCGATGAGCGACATCGCCCCTTCGAGGAGCGAGGTGGAGAGCCAGATCCAGGGGAAGAGGCCGCTGACGACGAAGAGGGCGTAGGGATCGGCGCCCGCCACCCGCGGCTTGAAGATGACGCTGAAGACGAAGGTGTAGACGGCGAGGAGCAGCAGGGGGTTGGCGAGCGACCAGAGGAAGCCCAGCGCCGAGCCCCGGTACCGCGCCTTGAGCTCCCGGCCGGTGAGCGTCCCCAGGAGGCTGATGAAGTGGAAGATCTGTCGCGCGACCCGGAACATGGAGAGCGGGTGGGACTCTCTAACACCCCCCCCTGGGTGTCAAGCGAAGCGTGAATGCGGCTCCATCTGGCATCGCTTGAGCGACTGGCAGCGCCCCACCTTCTGCTTCCGCAGGCGCGGGGCGATCCGGGGCGCGCCCCCGAAGGAGCGGAGCGAGGCCAAATGGAGCCGCTTCCACGCTGCTGTAGACTGCCGCGCGATGCCCGATTGGAGCCCGGCCGATCTG
Source organism: Thermoanaerobaculia bacterium (assembly GCA_035603315.1). Classification (GTDB taxonomy): domain Bacteria; phylum Acidobacteriota; class Thermoanaerobaculia; order Multivoradales; family UBA5704; genus DATNKQ01. Next base: position 162 of record DATNKQ010000280.1, on the reverse strand, counting down.
CTGCCCGGCCTCTGGTTCGGGCTGCTGGCGATCCTCCTCCTGTGGGCGCTGCGGCGCTGGTACGACCCCGTGCCGCTGCCCGTCGCCGTCGTTTTTTTCGCCGTCCTTTCGCCGCTCTTCGGCACCGTCCTCTTCGGCGGCAAGGTGCTCCTGCCGCTCGAC
>DATNKQ010000050.1:0-3792 GCA_035603315.1 Thermoanaerobaculia bacterium | reverse complement strand
TGCCGGATTCGCAGTCCGGGTGGCCGCGGCGCTCGCGGCCGACGATCGGCCCGCCTCGCCACCTCCGCTGCTCGCTGGGCTCCGCTCCGGCCCTCTGCCGCTCTCCTTTGCCCAGGAACGGCTGTGGTTCCTCGATCAGCTCGCGCCCGGCGGCTGGGCGTACAACATCCCGGCGGCGCTACGGCTGCGCGGCAGGCTCGACATCCAAGCGATGGAGCGGGCGCTGGTGGAGATCGTTCGTCGGCACGAGGCGCTGCGCACGGTTTTCGTCGAGAGCGGAGGAAAGCCGGTGCAGGTAGTGACTGCGATGCCGGAGGCTATGGCGTCTGCGATGGCGGCCGTGATGCCGCGCATTGATCTCTCCGCACTTGCGGGGAGTGGGGCGGAGTCGCTGCGGCTGGCGCGGGAGGAGTCCTGCCGGTCCTTCGACCTCGGTGCCGGACCGCTGCTGCGAACGGTGCTGGTCGGGCTCGGCGCCGAGGAGCATCTGCTGCTCTTGACGGTCCACCACATCGTCGCCGACGGCTGGTCGGTGGGGGTTTTCTGGCGCGAGCTCGAGTCGCTCTACGTCGCCTTCGCGGCGGGCCGGCGGTCTCCGTTGGTCGAGCTGCCGCTCCAATACGTGGACTTCGCCATCTGGCAGCGCGAGTGGCTGACCGGCGAAGTGCTCGCCGCGCAGATCGGGTTCTGGCGTGCCCGTCTGGAGGGGGCGCCGCGGGCGCTGCCGCTTCCGACGGACCGGCCGCGGCCACCGGTGCAGAGCTTCCGGGGCGCGGCCGAGCGGGTGCTGTGGTCTGGCGAGGAGGGGACGCGGCTGCGCCGGATGGGACGAGCGGAGGGCGCGACGCTGTTCATGACTTTTATGGCGGCCTGGGCGACGCTGCTGCATCGCATGACGGGAGAGGAGGTTCTGGTGATCGGTTCTCCGGTCGCCGGCCGGAGCCGTCCGCAGGTCGAGGGGTTGATCGGTCTGTTCGTCAACACCCTGCCCCTGCATGTCGACCTCGCCGGAGAGCTTTCGTGGCGCGGCCTGCTCGGGCGGATCCGGGAGGAGACGCTGGCTGCTTTCGCGCACCAGGAGGTGCCGTTCGAGCGGCTGGTGGAGTCTCTTTCTCCGGTGCGTGATCTGTCGAGAAGCCCGCTTTTCCAGGTGATGCTCGTCCTCCAGGACGACCGCAGGGCGGAGCCGCGGCTGGCAGGGCTCGAGGCGGAGCTGGTGCCGGCGAGTAGTGGCACCTCGAAGTTCGACCTGACCCTCACGGTTTCGCCGGAGGCGAGCGAGATCGCGGGCGAGCTCGAGTACAGCACGGACCTGTTCGAGGCGCCCACGGCGCGCCGCCTGCTCGGCTACCTGAGGACGCTGCTGGCGGCCGCCGTCGCGTCGCCAGAGCGCGAGATCGGAGATCTGGCGCTGCTCGGCGAGGCCGAGCGCCAGCAGCTTCTCGTCGAGTGGAACGAGACGTCGGTCGAGCGGCCGGAAGAGGTCTGTCTGCACGAGCTGTTCTTCGCCCAAGCGGCGCGGACGCCGGACCATCCGGCGGTGATCTTCGAGGGCCGGGCGCTGAGCTACCACGAGCTTGCGGCGAGGTCGGCCCGTCTGGCGGGACGGCTGGTGGGAATAGGCGTCGGTCCGGAGATCGTGGTCGGGGTTTTCGTCGAGCGGTCGATCGAGATGATGATCGCCCTGCTCGCGGTGCTGGAGGCGGGTGGTGCCTACCTGCCGATCGATCCCGACTATCCGACCGACCGTATTTCCTACCTGCTGGAAGACTCGGCAGTGCCGGTACTCCTGGTCCAGCATCACTTGCGAGACCGTCTGCCGGATCATCGAGCCGTGGAGGTCAGCCTCAGCGGCGTGGAGGAGGTGCCGGCCACGCGGCGCGAGAGACCCTTGGGCTCTCGGGCAGTGCCGGCCAATCTTGCCTATGTGATCTATACGTCGGGTTCAACGGGTCGGCCAAAGGGGACGATGAACACCCACCAGGGGATCGTCAACCGCCTGCTCTGGATGCAGGAGCAGTACGGTCTGAGCGCCGGCGACCGGGTGCTCCAGAAGACACCGTTGAGCTTCGACGTGTCGGTGTGGGAGCTGTTCTGGCCCCTGCTCGCCGGGGCGCAGCTGGTGGTAGCCCGTCCGGGAGGCCATCAAGATCCGGGCTACCTGGTGGAGACGATCGTTGCGGAGGAGATCACGACGCTCCATTTCGTCCCCTCGATGCTGCAGCTCTTCATCGAGGCGCGCGGGGTTGAGAACTGCCGCTCGCTCGACCGGGTGATCTGTAGTGGTGAGGCGCTGCCGGCCAACCTAGTCCAGCGCTTCGAGGCGCGATTGGGAGAGCTGGGGGCAGGGCTCGGGGTGGGTCTCCACAACCTATACGGTCCGACCGAGGCGGCAGTCGACGTGACCTCCTGGGCCTGCGGCGGGAAAGAGGATCGGACCTCGGTGCCAATCGGCCGGCCAGTGGCGAACACTCAGGTCCGGCTGCTGGACCGGAATCTGGCGACGGTGCCGATCGGCGTCGCCGGGGAACTCCACATCGGTGGGGTCCAGCTGGCCCGGGGTTACCTCTTGCGGCCGGAGCTGACGGCCGAGAAGTTCATTCCGGATCCGTTCGCCGCCGTGCCGGGCTCGCGCCTATACAAGACCGGGGACCTGGCGCGCTATCGGCCGACCGGCGCGATCGAATTCCTGGGGCGCATCGACCACCAGGTGAAGGTGCGCGGTTTGCGCATCGAGCTGGGCGAGATCGAGTGCGCCCTGGTGGGCCACTCGGCGGTCCGTGAGGCGGTGGTTCTCGCGCGGGCGGACGGTGCGAGCGTGGGCGACGTCTGGCTGGAGGCGTACGTGACGATGCCGGCGGGGGAGGAGGCGCCGTCCCTGGCCGAGCTGCGAACCTTCCTCTCTCGGCACCTCCCGGAGTCCATGCTGCCGTCGACGCTCCATTTGATCGCGGCGCTGCCGCTAACGCCCAGCGGCAAGGTGGACCGCAAGGCGCTGGCGCAAATGGCTCTGGCGCGCACGGCGAGCCCTGGCGGCGAGCGAGTGGCTCCGTGCAATGACCTCGAACGGACGGTCGCCCGAGTGTGGAGCGAGGTCCTCAAGATCTCCGAGATCGGCGTTCACGACAACTTCTTCGAGCTGGGCGGGCATTCGCTGCTCGCCACCCAGGTACTCTCGCGCCTGCAGGAGACCCTGGGAACGCAGCTGCCGCTGCGCGCTCTATTCGAGGCCCCGACTGTGGCCGGGCTCGTCAATGCCATCGAATCTTCGCGCGGTTTGGTTCTCCTCTGGCCGAACGGAGGCATCCTCGTTCCTCCTCCATTGGAGAGGGTCCCCCACCAAGGAAATCACTGCCTGTCGGCCGCGCAACAGCGGATGTGGTTTGCGGCGCAGTTGCAGGAGGATAGCTGGGCGCTCAACTCGACAACACCGTTGCGCCTCCGTGGCTTGCTCGATCCGGCCGCCCTCAATCGCGCAATGAACGAGCTCGCCGCGCGCCACGAGGCGCTGCGGACAAGCTTTCACCTCTTCGCCGGCGAGCCCGTGCAGGTCATAGACGAGAGCGTGGATTTACCGCTCCCAGTCGTGGACCTGCAAGCACTTCCTGGGAATCGGCGGGAAGGCGAGACTCGGCGGATCACTCTCGCCGAGGGGAGGCAACCTTTCGACCTCACCCGCGCACCGCTGTTCAGAGTCCGCCTGCTGCGGCTCGGCCCCGACGATCAGCTGTTGATCGCCGCTCTCCATCACATCATCACCGACGAGTGGTCCATGAAGCTGTTGACCCGGGA
>DATNKQ010000040.1:0-14339 GCA_035603315.1 Thermoanaerobaculia bacterium | reverse complement strand
GGGAAGTTCGGCATCTTCGGCGACGGCAAGGAGGTGGCGCAGGTCGCCCTCGCACGCGCCTTCCGGCCCGGCGACTTCCGCTCCGGCTACTACCGCGACCAGACCCTCATGCTCGCCCTGGGCCTCCTGACCCTCGAGCAGTTCTTCGCCCAGATCTACGCCCATCCCGACGTCGCCGCCGAGCCCTGCTCGGCCGGGCGGTCGATGAACGCCCACTTCTCGACCCGCCTCCTGGACGACCAGGGGCGCTTCCTCCCGCTCCGCGACCTCTGCAACTCTTCGGCCGACGTCTCGCCGACCGGCTCGCAGATGCCGCGCCTGGTGGGGCTCGCCCAGGCCTCGCGCCTCTACCGCGAGCTCCCCGAGCTGGCGGCCCTGCCGGAGATGCAGCGTTTCTCGCGCGGCGGCGACGAGATCGCCTGGGGGACCATCGGCAACGCGAGCTGCGCCGAGGGGATGTTCTGGGAGGCCGTCAACGCCGTCGGCGTCCTCCAGGCGCCGATGCTCCTCTCCATCTGGGACGACGGCTACGGCATCTCGGTGCCCAACGAGTACCAGATCACCAAGGGCGACCTCTCGGCCCTTCTCTCCGGCTTCCAGCGCGCGCCCGGCGACCGCCAGGGCTATGACGTCTACACCGTCCAGGGGTGGGACTACCCGGCCCTCTGCGAGACCTACCTGCGGGCCGCCGAGATCGTCCGCGCCGAGCACGTGCCGGCCATCGTCCACGTCGTCGAGATGACCCAGCCGCAGGGGCATTCGACCTCCGGCAGCCACGAGCGCTACAAGCCGAAGGAGCGGCTGGCCTGGGAGGCCGAGTTCGACTGCCTGAAGAAAATGCGGGAGTGGATGGTAGCCCAGGGTCTGGCCGAGGATGCCCAGCTCGACCGCCTGGAGGAGGAGGACCGCGTCCTCGTCCGCAACCTCCAGCGCAAATCGTGGGACGCCTTCCGGGCGCCCATCGACGCCGACCGGCGGACCGTCCTCGCCATCGCCCGCGAGCTGGCGGCGTCGTCGCCGCGGCGGGCCCACCTCGAGGCCGTCGCCCGCGACCTCGAGCGCCTGCCGAACGCCCTGCGGCGCGACGTCATGGCGGCAGTCGAGAGGGTGCTGATCGCCACCCGCGACGAGACGGCGCCGGCGCGCGGCAGGCTGCTCGCCTGGAAGCACAAGGAGGAGGAGGTCAACCGCGAGCGCTACAGCTCCGATCTCTACAGCGCGACGCCGCGGGCGGCCCTCCGCGTACCCGCGGTGGCGGCGGTCTACGGCGACGGCTCCGCCGCCGTCAACGGCTTCGAGGTGCTGAACGCCTGCTTCGACGCCGCCCTCGCCCGCCTGCCGCAGCTCGTGGCCATGGGGGAGGACCTGGGCCAGCTCGGCGACGTCAACCAGGGCTTCCTCGGCCTGCAGGCCAAGTACGGCAAGGCGAGGGTGTCCGACACCGGCATCCGCGAGGCCACCATCATCGGCCAGGCCATCGGCCTCGCCATGCGTGGCTTCCGGCCCATCGCCGAGATCCAGTATCTCGACTACGTCCTCTACGCGCTGCAGATCCTCTCCGACGACCTCGCCAACCTGCGCTACCGCACCAAGGGGCAGCAGATGGCGCCCGTCGTCGTCCGCACCCGCGGCCACCGCCTGGAGGGGATCTGGCACTCCGGCTCGCCGATGGCCGGCATCCTCAACCTGGTGCGGGGCATCTACGTCTGCGTGCCGCGCAACATGACCCAGGCGGCGGGCTTCTACAACACGCTGTTGGCCGGGGACGACCCCGGGCTCGTCGTCGAGGTGCTGAACGGCTATCGCATCAAGGAGCGGCTGCCGGCGAACGTCGGCGAGATGACCGTCCCGTTAGGATTGCCCGAGGTCCTCCGCGAAGGGGACCACGTCACCGTCGTCACCTACGGCGCCTGCTGCCGCATCGCGCTCGAGGCCGCCGAGCTCCTGGCGGAAACCGGCGTCGAGATCGAGGTGATCGACGTCCAGACCCTCCTCCCCTTCGACCGCGAGGGGAGAATCGCCCGGTCGCTCCAGAAGACCAACCGCGTCCTCTTCCTCGATGAGGACGTCCCCGGCGGCGCCACGGCGTACATGCTGCAGCAGGTACTCGAGGCGCAGGGCGGCTGGGCCTGGCTCGACGCCCCCCCCCGCACCCTGACCGCCCAGGAGCACCGCCCGCCCTATGGCTCGGACGGCGACTACTTCACGAAGCCCAACCGCGAGCAGGTCTTCGAGCGCGTCTACGAGATGATGCACGAGGCCGATCCGGCGGCCTACCCGGTCTTCTTCTAGGGGCGGCCCCCCTCCCCAGCCCTCACTCCCCGGGGGGCTCCCTTGACCCCTTGACGGTTGCTATACTCTGCGCCCACAACGCTCTAGGCGCCGGGTTGCCGGCGGGAGGGAGTCAAGCTCATGACGTACGTCATCACCGACAAATGCCTGGGGGAGCGCTACGCGACCTGCGTGTCCGTCTGCCCGGTCGACTGCATTCACCCCGGCGAGTATCAGGGCGAGGAGTTCATGATCATCGCCCCTGAAGTCTGCATCGACTGCGGCCTCTGCTTGCCGGAGTGCCCGATTGGCGCCATCGTCGACAACGAGGCCGAGTCGCCGGATTGGGCGGTCGTCAACGCGCAGCTCGCGCCCGAGTGGGAGGGCCGGCCCAAGGTGGAGGAGCGGCCGCGCAACGACCCCCCAAGGAAGCCGGGCAACACGATCGTCAATCCTTGAGTCAAGCCTTGAATCAAGCCGTGAGTCATCCGTAAGCCATCCTCGACCCGTTCGGGGCCCGGGTGGGCCCCGCGGACCTCTCCGGACGTCCGACCCACAGCCACCAGCCGATGACGGAACCTCCCGCCCCCCGTGCCGCCGCCTCGGGGCCGCCCGCCGGGAGCGGAGCGGTGACGGCGATCCTCGAGCTCCAGGCGCCGGCAGCGGCGCCGGCGCCGGCGCTTGAGGCGTTGTCGCCGGAGCCCAAGCGTTACGACGTCGTCATCCTCGGCGGCGCCGCGGCCGGGGCGTCGGCGGCCATCCTCCTGCGCCGCGACGCCCCCGGCCTCTCCGTCCTCATCGTCGAGCGAGCGGCGGCCTTCGACGCCAAGGTGGGGGAGGCGACTACCGAGATGTCGGCCATGTTCCTCACTCGCCGCCTGGCGCAGTGGGAGCACCTGGAGCGCCAGCATCTGCCGAAGGAAGGGCTGCGCTACTGGTTTTCCAACAGCCGCGTGCACGGCCACGCCGAGGCCAGCGAGTCCGGCCCCTACCAGCGCAGCACCGTGCCCTCCTTCCAGCTCCGGCGCGACGTCCTCGACGAGCACCTGCTGGCGACGGCGGTCAAGGAGGGCGCGGAGCTCCGGCGGCCGGCGCGGGCCGTGGAGGTCGAGGTCGGCGATTTCGCTCACCGCGTCATCATTGAAGGCGAGGGCAACGAGACCGTCGCCTGCCGCTGGCTCCTCGACGCCACCGGGCGCGCCACCTTCCTCGGCAAGCGGCTGGGGCTGATCGAGCGCAACCACGAGCACCCCACCTCCGCCATCTGGTGCCGCTGGGAGGGGGTGCGCCACGTCGACGACCTCGCCGCCCGCGGCCCCCTGGCCTTCAGCCGCGCCAACGTCGGCTCGCGGCGGCTGTCGACCAACCACTACATGGGCTACGGGTATTGGGTGTGGATCATCCCCCTGGGCAACGGCGACACCTCGATCGGCGTCGTCTTCGACCGCCGCCTGGTCTCCCTGCAGCAGGGGAAATATCGCGAGGCCGAGTACGTCGACTTCCTGCGCGCCATCCCGGCCGTCGCCGAGCTCATCGAGGGCGCCCGCCTGCGGCGCGACGACCTGCGCTCCTACTCGCACCTGGCCTACGTCACCCGCCAGTACATGGGGAACGGCTGGGCCCTCCTGGGCGACGCGGCGGCGTTCCTCGACCCCTACTACTCGCCGGGCCTCGACCACGTGGCGTTCAGCGTCGAGGCGACGGTCGAGATCGTGAAGGCCGATTTTGCTGCGGCGGCGGGCGAGGCGACCGCGCCGGTTCCGCTGACCCCTGCCATCTCGTCGATGGCGGCTCGCCCTCCGAGCCCCGAGCTGGCGGCGCGGATCGCCGAGCACAACGCGGCCTTCCTGCGCTCCTACCACCGTTTCTTTCAGGCGGTCTACAAGGACAAGTACTACTACATGGGAGAGGCCGACCTGCTGACGGCGTCCATGCTCCTCGACACCGCGCAGTACTACATATTCCTCGTCATCCCCGCCTACAACTTCTTCGGCCGCTTCCACTGGATGCCGGTGTTCGGCCCCCAGCCGGCATTCTTCTCTTACCACCTCATGCGGATCTACAACCGCCGCTTCAAGGCCCTCGCGCAGGCCCGCCGCGGCGCCGGCGAGGAGGACCTCAGGAACGACGGCCGCCGCGTCAAGATGCTCTTCGACCTCAAGCTTGCCCCCTTCCGCATGGGCGCCAAGGGAGTCAAGCTCTGGGCCTGGGCCGAGCTCGACAACCTGCGCCTGGCGGCCAAGGGGGCTTTCCGCCGAAAGCCCGCACCGGCGCGGGGGGATGAGAGAGTAGATGTGGAGGACGCGGCGCCGCAGGCGCCGCGGGTGAAGTAGGACTTACACCCCAGCGCTACCGGCCGGGCTTCCGTGGCCCCAGCAGAGGGGGTGCGGGACAGGGGGCTCCGGCTTCGATCCAGGTCTTGGTGGCGGCGACGAAGGCGTCATGCGGAATGGTGACCGGGGCGCGGCCGACACCCGGGTCCCAGCCCCAGAGAACAAGCTTGTCGTGGCTGACGTGCTCCAGGAGGGCGGCCAGATCTTTGCCACCGTTGCGCTTGGGGTCTTTGATCGTGGCGCAGAGGTCCGCTCCCGACATGCCGATGAAGACCATCTTTCGCTCCGGCGGCGGCAGGTGCCAGCCCGGGGCGCCCGGCGGGGTGTGCGGACCGTAGCTCGCCGGCGGGTTGGCGTCCGCGTGGCAGGTCGTGCAGCGCAGGCCGGGGACCCCGATACCGGCCGTCCCGCGCACGATGTTCTGGGTGTGGGGGACGCCGGCGTCGAGCTGCAGCGGTGCGTCGCCGGGGATGTGGCAGTTCTGGCAGCGCGGATGCTGGAGGACGGTCTGTACGGTGGCGAAGGCCGCCAAGCCCGTGTCAGCGGCCGGCGCGGGGCCGGCGCTCGCGCTGCTCTCGGCGCCCATGGCGAGGATGGCGGCGGCGGCCGCAGCGACCATTAGGGCGGCTCGGGCAGCCTGGGCGATCGAGACCTGGGGCTTCCGCATGGCGTTCCTCCTTAGATCTCCAATCGCAGCGGCAGGTCGCGCAACCGCTGGCCGGTGAGCGCGAAGACGGCGTTCGCCACCGCCGGCGCGATGGGCGGCGTGCCGGGCTCGCCGGCGCCGCCGGGCTTCTCGCGGCTGTCGACGATGTAGGTCTCGACCTGCGGCATCTCGTGCATCCGCAGGACGCGGTAGTCGTGGAAGTTGCTCTCCTGCACCCGGCCTTCCTTCATCGTCAGCTTCCCGTGGAGCGCCGCGCTCAGGCCGAAGGCGATGCCGGAGTCCATCTGCGCGCGGACGCCCAGGGGGTTGACGCAGACGCCGCAGTCGATGGCGGCCACCACCCGGTGCACGCGGATCGTGCCGCCGTCGACCGAGACCTCGGCGACGTGGGCGACGATGCTGCCGAACGACTCGTGGACGGCGAGGCCGCGGGCGCGTCCGCTGGGCGGTGTCGTGCCCCAGCCCGCCTTCTCGGCTGCCAGCTCCAGCACGGCGCGTACCCGCGGCGACTTGACGAGCAGCGCCCGCCGGAACTCCAGGGGGTCGCGCTTCGCCGCGTGCGCCAGCTCGTCGACGAACGACTCGACGGCGAAGGCGTTGTGCGAGTGGCCGACGGAGCGCCACCAGAGGACGGGCACGCCGGGGTTGACGGTGTGGAGCTCGGCCTGATGGTGGGGAACGGCGGCCATGTATGGCGAGTCGGCGGCGCCCTCGACCGAGGTCTCGTCGATGCCTTCCCGGATCATGGCGGCGAAGGGCGAGCCGGCGAGGATCGACTGCGCCACCAGGCGGTGCCGCCAGGCGACCGGCGCGCCCTGACCGTCGAGCGCCCCCTCCAGCCGATGGACGGCCATCGGCCGGTAGTAGCCGCCGCGGATGTCGTCGTCGCGCGTCCAGATGAGCTGCACCGGTTGATCGAGCGCCTTGGCGACGTGAACCGCCTCGACGACGAAGTCGGAGGTCAGGTTGGCCCGCCGGCCGAAGCCGCCGCCTAGGAAGGTGGTGTGGAGCGCCACCTGCTCGGGCTTCAGGCCCAGGATGCGCGCCACCTGCTGCTGGTCGACGGTCTGGAACTGGGTGCCGGTCCAGATCTCGCAGCCGTCGGCGCCGCGGCGCACCGTGCAGTTGAGCGGCTCCATGGGGGCGTGGGCGAGGTAGGGCACGGAATACTCGGCGACCAGCGGCGAGCCGGCGGCGGCGAGGGCCTTGGCGGCGTCGCCCGCCGTCTTGGCGGTGGCGCCGGCCGACCCTGCCAACCGCCGCCAGTCGTCGCGCAGCACCGCGGTGTCGACGTCGGCGTGCGGCCCCGGCTCCCACTCGACCTTGAGAGCGTCGCGGCCGCGCTTGGCGGCCCAGAATCCTTCGCCGACGACGGCGACCCCCGAGGGGATGGCGAAGACGGCGTGCACGCCGTGGACGGCCTTGGCGCCGTTGGCGTCGAAGCTCTTCACCTTGCCGCCGAAGGTGGGGGAGTGCGCCACCACGGCCGTGAGCATGCCTGGTAGGCGCACGTCGATCCCGTACTGGGCGCGGCCGGTGATCTTCTCCGGCGTGTCGAGGCGGCGCATCGGCTTGCCGAGGATCTTCCAGTCCTTGGGGTCCTTGAGGGCGACGGTCGCCGGCGCCGGCAGCTTGGCCGCCGCCTCCGCCAACGATCCGTAGCTGGCCCGTTTGTCGCCATAGAGGACATGCCCGTTCTCGGTCCGGCAGGCGCTCGGCGCCACCCCCCACTGGGCGGCGGCCGCCGCCACCAGGAGAGTGCGCGCGGTGGCGCCGACCTGGCGGTAGCGGTCGAACTCGGACCAGGTGGTCGTCGAGCCGCCCGTCATCTGGATGGGAAAGACGGTCGAGTGGTAGACCGCCGCCGCCGGCGCGTGCTCGACGCGGATGCGGTTCCAGTCGGCGTCCAGCTCCTCGTTGACCAGCATGGGGAGGGTCGTCCAGATGCCCTGGCCCATCTCCGAATGGGCGAGGATCACCGTCACGCTCTCGTCGGCGCCGATGCGCAGGAAGGCGTTGGCGGGCGGCAGGGCGGGGGCGGCGGGGGGAGCCTCCGCGAAGGCCAGCCGGCGCACGCGCTCGGGGAGGAAGAAGCCGATCACCAGGCTGCCGCCGGCGATCGCCGAGCCCTTCAGGAAACCTCGCCGCGAGACCTCTTTTCCGCTCCGCATGGCTCAACCCTCCATCCGCTCGGCGGCGCGGTGCACGGCGGCGCGGATGCGGGGGTAGGTGCCGCAGCGGCAGATGTTGCCGGAGAGGGCGGCGTCGATGTCGGCGTCGGAAGGCTTCGGCTTCGCCTGCAGGAGTGCGGCGGCGGCGAGGATCTGGCCGGACTGGCAGTAGCCGCACTGCACGACATCGATCTCCGCCCAGGCCTGCTGGACGGGATGATCGCCGCGCGGGCTCAGGCCCTCGATGGTCAGGACGGAGCGGCCGGCGACGGCGGCCGCCGGGCGCACGCACGAGCGGACGGGCTGGCCGTCCACGAGCACGGTGCAGGCGCCGCACTGCGCCATCCCGCAGCCGTACTTGGTGCCGGTCAACCCGAGCACGTCGCGCAGCACCCACAGGAGCGGCATGTCGTCGGGCACCGAGACGTCATGCTCTTTGCCGTTGACGGAGAGCTTCATGGTCGCACCTCCGCCACGAAGACTACTACCACCGTCACGCATCCGGAAGCCCATCCCGGCGGGCGTCGTTGCGACGCTCCCGGCCCCTTTGTGGTAACTTCCGGCTACGTAAGTCTCGAACCGCGAGGCCCGCGTTTTCCACCGTCTGACGGGAGCTCCCGGGCGAGCTCCTCCCGGACGATCTGGAGGATCGCCGAGCCGGCCGTCGCCTCTGCTGTAACGGCCCCGCAGCCGCCGCGCCCAAGGGAGGTGTGTTGAACTCTGCGATTCACATCGGTCCGGAGCTGCGGTCGTCGGCGGGCCGGCGGGAGGTGGCGGCGAGGATGAGCGACAGCCGGGTGCCCGAGCGTCCAGCGGAATGGGAGGAGCGGATGGCGAGCGAGCTCTTCAGCTCTCTCTCTCCGCGGCTGCCGCAGGTCGCGCCGCTGGCCCCGCCGGCGCCGCTGGCGCCTTTCGAAGAGGTGCAGATCGCGCGGCGCAAGGGGGAGGGGACGCTGACGGCGACCTGGTATCCGGCCGAGCTGGCCCGCGGCGCCGTCCTCCTCCTCCACCCCTGGGTCGTCGTCGGCCGAGCCTACTTCCACCGCCACGGGCGCATCGAGGCGCTGCGCGCCGCCGGCTATCACGCCCTGGCGGTCGACCTGGGGGGCTTCGGCGGCAGCAGCCCGCCGGAGGGATTCCCCGACCGTGACGTGGCCGCTGCCCTCGCCGGCCTGCGGGCGCGGGCGGACGGATTGCCGCTCCACGTCTGGGGGGTCAGCGCGGGCGGCTACTGGGCCCACCCGGTGCTCTCCGGGGCGCGCGACGTTTTGGGGGCGGTGTTCGAGGACGTCTCGCCGCACCTCCTGGAGTGGTCGTGGCGGGTGGCGCCCGAGGGCCGCGCCAATTACTCCCTCTTCCGCCGCTCGCTGCCGCGCGCCTATCGCTTCCTCGACATCCGCCGCCACGCCGCGGCCATGCGCCTGGCGGCGGTCGCCTACATCAGCGGCGAGCGCGACCGCGGCGTCCGCCCCGAGGACACTTTCCGCCTCGCCGGCCTGGCGCAGGGCGTCTGCCACATCATCCCCGGCGCCGAGCACCTGACCGCCATCAAGCGCGCCCGCCACGAGATCATCGCCTTGGCCCTCGCCACCTTCCGCCGCGCCGAGAGCGGGCTGGCGGCGCCGGAAGCTACCGGCGTGATCGGATGGCAACCGCGGGAGAGGGCCGGGGCGGCGGCACGTTCCGGAGAGGACAGCTGAGGAGATCGAACTTTAGAACAGCCCGAGCTGCAAGCGCGCGGCCTCGGACATCATGTTCTGGTTCCACTGCGGGTCGAAGACGACCTCGACGTCGGCTTGGCGGACGCCGGGGATCGCCTCGACCTTCTCCTTGACGTCCTGGGCGAGAACCGGGCCCATGCCGCAGCCGGGGGCGGTCAGAGTCATCTTGATCTCCACCCGGTTGCCGCCCGCGGGGAGCGGTTCGACCGCACAGTTGTAGACTAGGCCGAGGTCGACGATGTTGACCGGGATCTCGGGATCGAAGCAGGTCTTGAGCCGCTCCCAGACCTGGTCCGACAGAGCCCCGGCGTCTCCAGCCGGCTCCTCCCCGGCGACGGCGGAGGAAGCTCCGGTCTCCTTGCCCCCCTTGCCAATCGCGTCGGCACTCTTCTCGTCGAGGCGCAGGAGCTGCCCGTGCTCGGTGGTCACGGTGTAGCTCCCCCCTAGCGACTGGGTGATCCGCACGTGGGTGCCAGCCGCCAGCACGACGGGCGTCCCCTGCGGGATCTCGACCGCCCGGCAGTCGCGGCTGACGATCGCGTAATCGGGTGCTTCCATCTCGTTATTCCTTGATTCCCTTCGAGTTAGAGGATTCCGTGCCCATCCGATCTCCAGCTTAGCATAGGCTCTGTCGGACCAGCGGAACGGAAGGTGGGTTGACGCGCCTGGTACCATGAATCCATGCGTTACCTGGTGACCGCCCGAGTGCTCCCCGGCCGCGAGGCGGATCTCCTCAAAGCGATCGACGAAGAGACGCTGGGCGCTGGCTCGGTGGCCGGCGACGAGTACCTGCGCGACATGGCGCGGGCTCGCCTCACGAAAGAGGGGACCGTCCGCTGGGTCGAGGTCTGCTTCTGCTACACCCCGCTCGCCGAGGAGCGCCCCTACTGGGAGGAGTTCGTCGAGCTCGTCCGCGTGCAGGACGCCCACAGCCGCCGGCTCTGCCGCGACGAGAGCGGCGAGGAGCCCTGGGCCTGTTGCGACTGCGACTGTACCGACCGTCTGGAGGCGCGGATGGAGAGCTGGGGCCGGCCGTTCCTCGAGGTGCTGCGGGAAGAGGTCGGGTCGTGAATCGATGAAGCTCGTACACCGCTCTCGGTTGGCAGGGGCGCTCCTTGCCATCTTCATCCTTGTCGCCTCACCCGCGTCGGCCGATCCGACGACGACGAGCCCTCCTGGCTGGCGGCAGGTGGCGATCGCGGCGACCGGCTCGTACTTCCTGCGCTATATCCCGCAGAGCCTGGATCAGACGGCGCCGGCGCCGGTGGTGCTGTTTCTGCATGGCGCGGGAGGGATGCCCGAGCTCTACCAGAATTTCGTCCAGCAGTCGGCGGAGGACGCGCGGGTGATCGTCGTCCTCCCCAAGTCGTCGACCAACAACGGCTGGGGCGTCGGCAACGACGACCAGACGATCTCCGAGAGCCTGCGCCTGACTCGCGCCGAGGTGCGGGTGGACGACCATCGCGTCGCCATCGCCGGCCATTCGGCGGGAGGCGCCTACGCCTACCTCCTGGCCTACGGCACCCTCGGCAAATACAGCGCCGTCTTCACCCTCTCGGCGCCCAACTACCCGGTCACGAGCGTCGCCGATCCCGTCTACCGGGCGCCGATCCTCATGTACTACGGGACCACCGACCCCAACTACACGGGCGGCGCCGAGGCCGCCCTCAAGGCGCAGTGGGGTCGCCTGGGCATCGCCTGGAAGGAGGACGTCGAGACCGGGTTCGGGCACAACACCTGGCCGGTGAAGACGATGCGCGACGGCTTCCTCTTCCTCGCCGGCAAGACCTACTCCGAGGCGCCGCCGCCGACCTGCATCCCCACCGCCACCAGCGTCTGCCTCGACAGCCGCTTCCAGGTGGAGGTGACATGGCAGGACTTCAACGGAATCACGGGGAACGGCTTCGCCGCCGGCTGCCCGGATCCGGCGGCCGGCGGGTCCGGCCTCTTCTGGTTCTTCTCGCCCGACAACTGGGAGCTGATGGTGAAGGCGATCGACGGTTGTGCCCTCAACCAACGTTGGTGGATCTTCGCCGCTGCCACCACGAACGTCGAGTACGAGTTGACGGTGACGGACACCCGGACCGGCGTCATGGCGCGCTACAGGAATCCGCTGGGGCGGAGCGCGCCGGCGATCACCGACACGGCGGCGTTCGTCTGCCCGTAGGCTGCGTCGGCCGCGGCGGCGGTCAGCTCCGGCGCACCAGATAGAGGCCCGCAAGCCCCAGGCCGAGCGCCAGGGCGAGCAGGCCGCGGAGGTCCAGCGCCGGGATGGCGATGACCGGGGCGGCCGACACGGCGGCCGTGCCGGTGACGGTCGCCGTCGCCGTGCCCGGAGGGTCGTCGCTCAGGGTCACCGTGACGGTGTAGCTGCCGGCGGCGGCGTAGGTGTGGGTGCCGGAGACGCTCAAGGATCCGGCGCCGCCCGCCACCGTGCCTGCGCTCGTGGTGGCGTCCCCCCAATTGATGACAGCGGTGAAGTCGCCCGGCACGTTCGCCGTGTCGGAGTCGGAGAAGGTCGCCACCACGCCGGTGAAGGGGACGTTCGCCGCGGCGGAGAAGGCGACCGGCGCACCGGACAGCATGTCGCCTTCGCCCACGGTGGCGGTGCCGGAGGCGCTCGCCGTCGCTCCGCCGGGGTTGTTCTCGGTCACCGTCGAGGTGACGGTGAAGGCTCCCTCGTCCGTGTAGGTGTGCTGGCCGGAGAGCGTGAACGAGCCCGAGCCGCCGCTGACGGTGCCCGCCGTCGTCGTGCCGTCCCCCCAGTTGATGGAAGTCGTGAACGATGCCGGCGTCTTGCTGGTGTCGGCGTCGGAGAAGGTGGCGACGGTGCCGTTGAAGAGAGTGCCTTCGGGAGTCGAGAAGTTGACCGCCGTCACCGCCAGGCCGCTGGCGACGTGGGCGGTGCTGGTTACCTGGGCGGTGGCGGTGCCGGGCTTGTCGTCGGTCAGGGTCACCACCACGGTGAACGTCCCGGCGCCGGCATAAGTATGCGTCCCGCTGACCTGGAAAGTGCCGCCGCCGCCGCTGACCGTGCCCGCCGAAACGGTTGCGTCCCCCCAGTCGATGGTGGACACGAAGTCGCCCGGGACCGCCGAGGTAAGGGTGTCCGAGAACGTCGCCACCACGCCCGTGAAGCTGACGCCCGGGGGCGCCGAGAAGGTCACCGGCGAGCCGGTCAGGGCGTCGGCCTCGTTGACCGTGGCGGTATCCACCGTGGTGGCGGTGCCGGTGCCGGGCGGCTGGTCGGCGATGGTCACCGTCACCGTGAAAGCGCCCTCGTCAGCGTAGGTATGCTGGCCGAGGACGACGAAGGCGCCCGAGCTCTGGCCGATCGTGCCCGCCGAGGTCGTCGTGTCGCCCCAGTCAATGCTCGCGGTGAACGAGTTGCTGGTCGCGTTGGGGTCGTCGTCGGTGAAGACGGCGATGGCGCCGTTGAAGACCGCCTGCTCGTTGACCGAGAAATCGATGGGCATGGGGGTGATGACGGTGGCGGCGGCCGGTCCCGCGGCGGAGATCAGCAGCAGCCCGGCTGCCAGCGCGGGAATCGCCGTTTTCAGCACCTTCGCAATCGGACCTCGGCACTTCATAGACCCCTCCTGGACGATGATCGGATGGTACCTCAGGACCGGGTCTCCGGATAGAACGAAGTGCCGCCTACGCCAGCCGCCCGTCCAGCTCCAAGTCGGCGGCGACCCCCTTCATCGCTGCGAGGACGTTGCCCACGTGTTCCCAGAGGTCTAGCTTGCCTTCGAAGCAGATGCGGCTGAAGTCGGCAGTCGCGGCCTCGACGTGCTCGCGGTCGACGCCGGCGGCGAAGGCGCGCTCCCTCCAGCGCTTCTTGATCGACTTGACCTCGACGTCGCGGACGTCCTTGCTGGGACGGACGAGAGCGGCGGCGATGATGAGGCCGGTGACCTCGTCGCAGGCGAGGAGGGCGAAGTCGATCGGCCGCTGCCGCGCGACGCCGGTGGCTTCCTCGTTGTGGGAGAGGATGGCCTGGACGACGCTCTCGTCGACACCGCGCTCCCGGAGGACAGGGGTGCCCTGGACGACGTGGGTCTCGAGCGTGGGGTGGATCTCCCAGTCCCAGTCGTGGAGGAGGCCGGCGAGGCCCCAGGCCTCGGGGTCTTCCCCCAGGCGGGCGGCGTAGCCGCGCATCGCCGCCTCCACCGCCAGCATGTGCCGGCGCAGCCCCGGCGCCTGGACGTTCCCCGCCACCAGCTCCCACGCCGCCTCGCGACTCGTCGCCATCCGTCCTCCTCCTGAAAGGTGCTGAACGCCCGCGGGCCGCGGGGCAGCGGTCGAGTATAGCCGTTAGAATAGGCCCTCCGAGGAGGCCCATGCCCGCACCGCGCCCCGAGGCGGTCCAGCTCGAGCTCTTCACCAACCGCTTCGCCGCCCTGGCGCGCGAGATGGGGGAGATGCTGCGGCGCACCGCCGTCTCGACGAACGTCAAGGAGCGGCTCGACTTCTCCTGCGCCCTCCTCGACCGCGAGGGGGGACTGGTGGTCAACGCGCCGCACATCCCCGTGCACCTGGGAGCGCTGGGGCTCTGCGTGCGCCGGCTGCGCGAGGTCCTCCCGCTGGGACCGGGCGACGTGGCGGTCACCAACCACCCCGCCTTCGGCGGCTCCCACCTGCCGGACGTCACGGTGGTGACGCCTGTCTTCTCGCGCGACGCGGCGCCCGCGCTCCTCGGCTACGTGGCGAGCCGCGCCCACCACGCGGAGATCGGCGGCGTGCGGCCGGGCTCGATGCCGCCGGGCGCCCGCTGCCTCGCCGAGGAAGGGGTGGTGATCGCGCCCATGCACCTGGTGCGGGCGGGCGAGCCGCGCTGGGAGGAGGTCCGGCGCCGGCTCGCCGGCGGCCCCCATCCATCGCGGGCGGTGGAGGAGAACCTGGCCGACCTGCGCGCCGCCGTGGCCGCCAACCACCGCGGCGCCGCGGGTCTCACGTCCCTCGCGCGCGAGCACGGCAGCGCGACCGTCGCGCGCTACATGCGGGCGCTCGAGGACCGCGCGGCGGAGCGCCTGAGCGCCGCCCTCGCCCGGCTGCCGGCGGGCGAGTACCGCGCCGTCGAGCGGCTGGACGACGGCTGGCCGCTCGCCGTCCGCATCGCGCTGGCGGACGGCCGGGCGGTGATCGACTTCGCGGGCTCGGGCGGCGTCCACCC
>DATNKQ010000038.1:0-14764 GCA_035603315.1 Thermoanaerobaculia bacterium | reverse complement strand
AGGAGGCGCCGGCCGCGGTCGGCAATCGCCACCTCCGAGCAGGCCGGCGAGAGGAGGCGCGCCGCCAGCTCCGGCAGGCTGGCGCGCCGCGGCTCGCCCGTCCGCAGCCGGGTCTTGTCGCGCCCCATCCGCTGCGACGAGCCGCCGGCGAGGACGAGGCCGACCGGTTGCACCTCCCGTGCTACCATTCTTTACCCGTCCGTCCCATCTAACTGCCAAGGAGAACGTTCATGATTCTTTCCGCGCTCATTCTCGTGCTCGCCATGGCCCTGCCCGGCGCCGCCGCGCCGGCCGCCGCCACCGCCGCGAACCCCCGCGTCACGCTCGAAACGTCGAAGGGGAAGATCGTCATCGAGCTCTCCCAGAAGGCTCCCAAGTCGACCGCCAACTTCCTGCAGTACGTCAAGGCCCATCAGTACGACGGCACCATCTTCCACCGCGTCATCCCCGGCTTCATGATCCAGGGCGGCGGCTTCACCGCCGACATGCAGCAGAAACCAACGAAGGAGCCCATCCCCAACGAGGCCGACAACGGCCTCTCCAACCAGCGCGGCACGATCGCCATGGCGCGCACCGGCGACCCCAACAGCGCCACCGCCCAGTTCTTCATCAACGTGGTCAACAACAAGGCGCTCGACTTCACCGCCAAGACGACCGCCGGCTGGGGCTACACCGTCTTCGGCAAAGTCGTCGAGGGCATGGAGGTGGTCGACAAGATCGCCGCCGTGCCGACCGGCCGCAAGGGCATGTTCCAGGACGTCCCCACCGAGGCGGTGACGATCGTCAAGGCCACCGTCGCCGAGAAGTGACGCGCGGGTCCGCCTATTTCTTGGTGTTCTTCCGGATCAACGCCAGGCAGGCCCAGAGAACCTCGAGCTGCTCCTTGCCGTGGGGCAGCTCGAGGTCGCGCCAGACGTCGCGGATGGCGCTCAGGAGATCGGCCCATTCGACCTTCTCGCCGTGCTCGAGCAGCCGCCGCATGGCGGCGAAGAGGTCGGACACGTTCCACATCGCCGGCCGCCGGCCGGCCAGCTCGCGCCAGCCCATGCGCAGCGGCCGGATCCGCCGCCGCGCCAGCTCCTGGTTCTTGTAGCGCACCCGCAGGCCGCCGACCTCGGGCAGGCGGTCGAAGGCGAGATCGTCCAGCGCCTCGCGCTCGGAGATCACCTGCCAATGCTGGGGGATCACCTCCTCCTTGCGCACCCCCAGGATGAGGGCGTCGAACTTCGCCAGCGTCAGCCCCTCGAAGAGGGCGCCCACGAGAGGCACGTCGGCGCCGTGGATCCAGTCGGTGATGTCCTCCTGCGAGGGGAGCGGCCGCGGCGGCGGCGCGGGAACTCCGGGCGCGGTCGGCGCGCTCGGCTTGGCGGCGGGGGGCGCGGCCGGTTTGGCGACCGCCGCGGGCGCGACAGGTGCGGGGGAGGACTCGGCGGGTTCGCTCATGGTCCCCTAGTCTAGCCGATGCCGCCGCTCGGACTGGGGGTCAGCCGCGGAGGACGTTGCGGGCCTGCAGGCCCTTCGGACCGGGGACGACCTCGAAGGTCACGCGCTCGCCCTGGTTGAGGGTCCTGAAGCCCTCGGAGACGATGGCCGTATGGTGGACGAAGATGTCTTCTCCGCCGGTTTCGGGCTGAATGAATCCGTAGCCCTTGGCGTTGTTGAACCACTTGACCGTTCCCTGCTGCGTCATGTGCCGCTACCCCTTTCTGGAAATCACGGATCCCGGACCTCGAGACCCGGTTCGCAAGCGCGGAGCGAGAGCCAACACGGCCGTTACGAGCGTCGATCCCCTGTCCGGAAATCCGGCGGAGTGTCTGAACGTCACAGGAATTGCTGGGATCGTTGCACCAACCGGGCAAAAAATCAAGCGTGATCCGGGTATTTTCCGGGCGACGCCGGGGGAGCCCGGCCGGAGCTCGAAGGCCGGTTCAGGATCTGGTTTCAGCTGGGGAGGGATGGTGCCGAAGACCGGACTCGAACCGGCACGGGTTGCCCCACACGCCCCTCAAACGTGCGCGTCTACCAATTCCGCCACTTCGGCACAAAGAACTCGTCGTATCGCGAAGCAGTGTAGCAGGTCTCTCCGCCGGCTCGGGCCCCGCTCAGTGACCGCCGCCGGGGGCGGGGGCGGGCTTGACGGGGGCCGGTGGGGGAGTGGCGGGAGCGGGCCGCGGCTTCTCCGCCGGAGCGCCGGGCAGGCCTGGCGCGGTCTTGGCCCGGACCGGAGAGGGAGCCGCCGTGTGGGCGCGCGCAACGCCGTGCATGAGCGAGCCGCCGCCCGCCCGGGTCTGGAAGATGGCGATCGAGACGGTGGTCAGGATGAAGATCACGAACGAGGCCACGGTGAGCTTGTGGAGCAGGGTCGTGGCCCCGCGCGCGCCGAAGGCGGTCTGCGTGCTGCCGCCGCCGAAGACCGACAGATCCGCGCCCTTGCCCTGCTGCAGCAGGACGACGAGGATCAGGAATACGCACACGATGACGTGCACTGTGTACAGCAGGTAGATCACGGTTCAAGACCTCCGAAGGCTGCGACTCGCGCCCGGCTTCCAGGCGACAGTCTGGTCAGGCGCAAACGGCTATGATATCCAAGAATCTCCTCGGGTCAAGACTGGCACCCCCGACGAGGAAGCCGTCGACGTCGCGCTCGGCGATCAGGCCGGCGGCATTGTCCGGCGTCACCGACCCCCCGTAGAGGATCGGCGTCGTCTCGGCCTGCCGCTCTCCCAGCGCCTCCGCGAGGGTGGCGCGGAGGAACCGATGCACCTCCTCCGCCGTCTCGGCGGTGGCGGTCTCGCCGGTGCCGATCGCCCATACCGGCTCATAGGCCAGGGCGAGGCGATCGGAACGGCCTCCGGTGGCGGCGCGCAGCTGCCGCGCCAGCACCTCGAAAGTCCGCTCCGCCATCCTCTCCTCGCGCGTCTCGCCGACGCAGACGAGCGGCAGCAGGCCGTGCCGCGCGGCGGCCGCGGCCTTGCGCGCCACCAGCTCGTCGCTCTCGCCATGGTCGCGGCGCCGCTCGCTGTGCCCGCAGAGGGCCCAGAGGCAGCCGGCATCGACGAGCT
This sequence comes from Thermoanaerobaculia bacterium, assembly GCA_035603315.1. GTDB lineage: Bacteria > Acidobacteriota > Thermoanaerobaculia > Multivoradales > UBA5704 > DATNKQ01. The sequence continues at coordinate 11,702 of DATNKQ010000038.1, read as the reverse complement.
GCGCGGCCGAGACGTCGCCGGTATGCGCCCCCCGCTCGTCCGGGTGAAGGTCCTGACCGCCCACCGTCACCTCGGTGTCGGCGAGCTCGGCGGCGACCGCCGGCAGGAGGGGGAACGAGGGGAAGAGGATGACCTTCACCTGCGGCCAGGCCAGGCCTCGCCGCAGCGTCCGGCAATAGGCGACGGCCTCGGCCCGCAGGAGGTTCATCTTCCAGTTGGCCGCCACGAGCGGCAGCCGCCGGCGCTCGGCGCCCGCGGTCATTGCGGTCATCGGGGGCGCTCCAGGGCGGCGACGCCGGGAAGGACCTTGCCGGCCAGGAACTCGAGCGACGCTCCGCCGCCCGTCGAGACGTGGCCGATGCGATCGAGGACTCCCGCCTGGCGGGCGGCGGCGACCGTCTCCCCGCCGCCGATGACGGAGAAGCCGGGGCAGGCCGCCAGCGCCTGGGCGACGGCGCGGGTGCCGGCGTCGAACGGGGGCTTCTCGAAGACGCCCAGGGGGCCGTTCCAGAAGAGAGTCCGGGCGCGGCCGACGGCGGCGGCGAAAGCCTCTCGGGTGGCCGGCCCCACGTCGACCGCCTTCATCCCGGGCGGGACGGCCCCGTTCCCGGCGCTGCCGGAGCCGCCGGAGCCAGGGGTCACCGTCTCCACCCGGCCGCGGCGGTCGAGGTCGTCGGTGACTACCAGGTCCACGGGCAGGAGCACCTCGATGCCGCGGGCCGCGGCGCGGGCGAGGATCTCGCGGGCGACCTCCAGACGATCGCGCTCGACCAGCGAGTCGGCGAGGTCCAGGCCCTGGGCGGCGAGGAAGGTGTTGGCCATGCCGCCGCCCACCAGCAGGAGGTCGAGGCGCGGCAGCAGGTTCTCCAGGGTGTCGATCTTGCCCTCGATCTTGGCGCCGCCGAGGATGGCCGCGAACGGCCGCTCGGGCTCGCCCAGCAGCCGGGACAGCGCCTCGACCTCGCGCACCAGGAGCCGGCCGGCCGCCTTCCGGGGCAGCCGCTCCGGCACGCCGACGACCGAGGCGTGGGCGCGGTGGGCGCTGCCGAAGGCGTCGTCGACGTAGCACTCGGCGAGGGCCGCGAGCTGGGCTCCGAAGGCGGGATCGTTCTTCTTCTCGCCGCCGTGAAAGCGCAGGTTCTCGAGGAGAGCCACCCCTCCCGGCGCCAGCGCCGCGGCGGCGCGCTCGGCCGGCTCGCCGACGCAGTCGGCGGCGAAGTCGACAGGGGAGCCCAGGAGCTCGGCGAGCTTCGCCGCCACCGGGCGGAGGCTGTAGCGCGCGTCGGGCACGTCCTTCGGGCGGCCGGCATGGGAGGCGAGGAGGAGGCGGGCGCCGGCGGCCTGGAGCTCGCGGATCGTCGGCAGCGCCTCCTCGAGACGGGTGACGTCGCCGACCTCTCCCTGCGCCGAGAGGGGGACGTTGAAGTCGACCCGCAAGAAGACGCGCCGGCCCGCGAGCGTTCCGCCCGCGAAGAGGTCGTCCAGCGTCAGCAGCTCGGTCATCCGGATCCTTTCTTCAAGCCGTTCCAGCGTGCCGCCCGAGGAGCGCCAGCAGGTCCACCAGCCGGTGGGCGTATCCCCACTCGTTGTCGTACCAGGCGACGACGCGGACGAGACCGCCGTCCACCGCCTGGACGAGCGGCAGATCGACGACCGCCGAGCGCGAATCGCCCACGAAGTCCGAGGAGACCAGCTCTTCGTCGGTCGCCGCCAGGACGCCGCGCATCCTGCCGGCGGCGGCGGCGCGGAAGGCGGCGCGCACATCGTCGGCGGAGGCGGGACGCCCGAGGTCGGCGACCAGGTCGAGCATCGCCACCGCCGCCGTCGGCACCCGCACGGCGAAGCCGTCGACGCGGTCCGCCAGCTCGGGGAGGAGGAGCTGCAGCGACCGTGCCGAGGTGGTGGCGGTGGGGATCATGTTGAGCGCCGCCGCCCGCGAGCGCCGGGGGTCCGGGAAGGCGGAATCCAGGAGCCGCTGGTTCTCGGTGTAGGGATGGACGGTGCTCATGAGCGCGCGCCGGACGGTGAAGGCGTCGTGCAGCACCTTGGCCACCAGGGCGAGGCAGTTGGTGGTGCAGGAGGCGTTGCTCACCACGACGTGGGAGCGGGGGTCGTAGCTCTCCTCGTTGATGCCGAAGCAGAAGGTGGCGTCGACGTCCGGCGCGTTGGCGGAGATCACCACCCGCCGCACCGGGCCGCGGAGGTGTGCCGCGGCCAAGTCCCGGCGCGCGAAGCGCCCCGTGGCCTCGACCACCGCCTCGACACCCGCCCGCTCCCAGGGCACGCCGGCCGGCTCCGGCTCGGCGAAGACGGGGATCTCCCGCCCGCCGACGACGAGGACGCCGTCCCCCGCCGCCACCGTGCCGGGGAAGGGGCCGTGGATGGTGTCGCGGGCGAGCAGGCGCGCCAGCACGTCGACCCCGACGACGTCGTTGATCGCCGCCACCTCGACGTCCGCGCGCCCATGGGCCAGGCGCAGCAGGGCGCGGCCGATGCGGCCCAGGCCGTTGATGCCGAAGCGGAAAGTCATGGCTCGGGGTCCGGAGGGGCGGGCGCGATACGGGATCGGGCCTTTCGGGTTGCAGCCCCCGGCCGGACCTCGTACTCTATCAGGCGCTGTCCCGCCTTTGCCGCGGGGAGCACTAACTAGAGTGGATATCCCCGGCAACACCGGCTGGAAGCGGGCTGCCGGCGTTCGCTGACCACATCGAAAAAGCGCAGGAGGCTGGATCATGGAGATGGGCAAGTACTGCAAGGCCTACCTCGCCCAGAGCCTACGGGCGTTCCCGGGCTGGAGCGAGAAGAAGGAGAACGTGCGGAAGGAGAAGAAGGAGGTCGACGGCAAGGAGGTCGAGGTCGACCGCGAGCTGGACGACGACTCGATCCTCTACCTGCAGGAGAACTACGTCGTCACCGACGGGATCTTCAAAGACATGAACATCATCTTCGACAACGTCACCGATGAGTGGAAGGAGTTCTGCCACGGCACGCTGGCGTTCGAGATCCCGGTCTACGAGCCGATCAACATCCCGCAGGCCGAGGGCACTGCTCCCGAGGCCCAGAGCGCAGCCCCGAGCGCCCCGAGCTCCGACACCGCGGCGGGAACGGCCGAGTAGAACCTTCTCGCCGGCAGCGGTTCGACCCCGAACCCTGCTCCGGCAGGGTTTTTTCTTGTACAAAGGAGGTTGTGAGCCGGCCCGCGCCCCTGGTCTTGGGCATCGAGACCTCCTGCGACGATACCGCCTGCGCCCTTCTGGACGGCCAAGGGCGGGTCCTCGCGTCGGTCGTGTCGAGCCAGCTCGCCGTCCATCGCCCCTACGGGGGGGTGGTCCCCGAGATCGCCTCGCGCGAGCATCTGACCAACTGGCCGCGGGTCTCGCGGGAGGCGCTCGAGCGGGCGGGCGTGGGGATGGAGGAGATCGACGTCGTGGCGGCGACCCGCGGCCCCGGCCTGGTCGGCGCCCTCCTGGTCGGCCTGTCGCTCGGCAAGGCCATCGCCTACGCTGGCGGGCTCCCCTTCCACGCAGTCCACCACCTCGAAGCGCACCTCTTCTCCCCCTTCCTCCGCCCTGGCGGCGATCACGGCGAGCGTGGCGAGCGTGGCGAGCCCGCCGAGGCGGCGCCCGAGCGCTTCGCGGGCCTCGTCCTCTCCGGCGGGCACAGCGCCCTCTACGCGGTCGACGGGGACGCGATCACCGCCCTGGGAGAGGCGCGCGACGACGCCATGGGAGAGGTCTTCGACAAGGTCGGCAAGCGCCTCGGGCTCCCCTATCCCCAGGGCCCGCGGGTCGACGAGCTGGCCGAGCTGGGAGACCCCGCCGCCTGTCCCCTCCCCGTCCCCGCCTGCGCCGGCACCCTCGACTTCTCCTACTCGGGGCTGAAGAGCCAGGCCCTGCTGGAGATCGAGCGCCTGGAGGCGAGAGACGGCCCCATCGACCTCGGCGGAATGGAGGACGAAGAGGTCCCGCGCGCGGTGCTCGACCTCCTCGCCGGCTTCCGCGCCGCGGCGGTGGCACAGGTGCTCGACCGCCTGGACCGCCTGCGGGCGCGCCGGCCCGTCGGGCTCCTGGCGGTCTCGGGAGGGGCCGCCGCCAACCGGCTGCTGCGCCGCGAGCTGCCGGCCTGGGCGGCGCGCGCGGGGGCCGAGCTCCGCCTGGTGCCGCTCGCTTTCTCGGGCGACAACGCGGCCATGATCGCCCATGCCGCCCTGCTGCGCCAGCGGCGCGGGCTGGCCGACGATCCGTTGACGGCGGAGGCCGAAGGCCGCATACCGATCTGACTGAAGAATCCCGTTGACAACGGTCTTCGATCTGTAGCATCATCGCCTCGACAGCCGAGGTGGCGCATGATCGACGGTCATGACATCGAAATCCTGAAGATCCTTCAGCAGAACGCCCGGACGTCCAATGCCGAGATCGCGCGGCAGCTCGGCATGGCCCCCTCGGCCATCCTCGAGCGCATCCGCAAGCTGGAGGCCCGCGGAGTGATCCGCGGCTACGAGGCGCGGATCGAGCCCGCGGCCCTCGGGCTCAACCTCCTCGCCTACGTCTTCGTCCGCTCGGAGGAGATCTCCGGTGAGAACGGCCTGGGCGAGCGCCTGGTGGAGATCCCCGGCGTGCAGGAGGTCCACCACATCGCCGGCGAGGACTGCTACCTCGTCAAGGTGCGGGCGACCGACGCCAGGAGCCTGGGACGGCTGCTGCGCGAGGGGTTCGGCTCCGTGCGCACCCGCACGACCATCGTGCTCGAGACCCTGCGCGAGAGCACCCACCTGCCGCTGCCGGCCGCGGAAGCGACTGAGGCCGCGGAGGAGACGCCGGAGGCTCCTGAGATCCCGGAGACCGCCCTTCAGACTGAGGCGCGTCATGGTTGAGCTCATCCAGGCGCCGAGATGGAAGGTGGCGCTCGCCCTCGGGCTCGTCTACGTCATCTGGGGCTCGACCTATCTCGCCATCCGCTTCGCCGTCGAGACGCTGCCGCCGCTGTCGATGGCGGGGGTCCGTTTCCTCATCGCCGGCAGCTTCCTCTACGGCTGGGCGCGCCTGCGCGGCGACGACGCGCCCCGACTGTCCGAGTGGCGGGCGGCGACGATCGTCGGCGCTCTCCTCCTGCTCGGCGGCAACGGGCTCGTCGTCTGGGCCGAGCAGCGGGTCGACTCCGGCCTCACGGCCCTCCTCGCCTCCACCTCGCCGCTCTGGATGGTCCTCCTGCCGTGGATGAGCCGCGGCGGCCGGCGGCCGACAGGGCGCGTCATCGCCGGCGTCGTCCTGGGCTTCGCCGGGGTCGGCCTCCTGGTCCGGCCGGGTGGGGCGCACGGCGGCGTGGACTTTGCCGGCGCCGGCCTCCTCGTCCTCGCCTCCATCTGCTGGGCGGGAGGGTCGCTCTACGCCCGGCGCTCGGAGCTCCCCCGCTCGCCCGTCCTGGCGACCGGCATCGAGATGCTCACCGGCGGCGTCCTCCTCCTCCTCGCCGGCGCCGCCTTCGGCGAGCCGGCGCGCTTCGGCGCCGCGCACGTCTCGCTGCGCTCCGCCCTGGCCTTCGGCTACCTCGTCGTGGCCGCGGTCATCGCCTTCACCGCCTACATCTGGGTCCTCCGCGCGGTCTCGCCGGCGGTGGCCTCGACCCACTCCTACGTCAACCCGCTGGTGGCGGTGCTCCTCGGGTGGGGCCTGGCCGGCGAGCCGCTGACCGCGAGGACGGCCCTGGCGGCCCTCATCGTGGCCTCCGGAGTCGCCCTCATCACCCTCGCCAAGCCGCGAGCGCAGGCACCCGTGGTGTCCAGCGCGAGCGAACGCTCCGTCTCCCCGGTGGCCATCGAGCCGGAGGTCTGCGTCGCCGAGTAGAAACCCGGCAGCATCCCGGGCTGTAGACTGCCGCCCGCGATGAGATCCGCCTTCTCAGGCCTTGCCCTGCTGCTCCTCGCCGCCGCTGCCCCAGGGCCGGCGCCGGGGAGCGTATCGGTCGAGCCCGCGCTCGGGATGCGGTTCCACTACGCGCCGGCGGGGAGCTTCACGATGGGCAGCCCGCCGTACGAGGAGGCGCGGACGAGCTTCGAGGAGCAGCATCCGGTGACGCTCACGCGGGCGTTCTGGATCGGCGAGACCGAGGTGACGCAGGGGCAGTGGCGGCAGCTGATCGGCCGCAACCCTTCGTTCTTCGCCCACTGCGGCGCCGACTGCCCCGTCGAATTCGTCAACTGGTACGAGATGGCGACCTTCGCCAACCGGCTGTCGGAGCGCGCGGGCCTCCCGGCCTGCTACGAGCTCTCGGGATGCCGTGGGACCCTGGGCGGCGGCTGTCCGCCGGGGGCCACAGTGCAGAAGTGCGACGGCGACTTCCGCTGCGACGCGGCCCGCTTCCAGGGGCTCGCCTGCAAGGGCTACCGCCTGCCGTCCGAAGCGGAGTGGGAGTACGCAGCCCGCGCGGGCGCGGAGACGGCGCTCCCCAGCGGACCGCTCGCCCTCTTCGGCCGCAACGACGCCCCGGCCCTCGATCCCATCGCCTGGTACGGCGGCAACAGCGGCGTCGACTACAAGGGCGGCATGGAGTGCGCCCGCTGGTCGCAGCGGCAGGACCCCGCCCGCACCTGCGGCCCCCATCCGGTGGCCAAGAAGAAGGCCAACGCCTGGGGCCTCCACGACGTCCTCGGCAATCTCTGGGAGATGGTCGAGGACCAGGCCGAGTGGGACGCCAAGGCGGAGCGCCTGGTGACCGACACCTACTGCGGCCCGCAGGTCGACCCGCTCTGCCGGACGGGAGGCAAGCACGTCCTCCGCGGCGGCAGCTGGTACAACCTCGCCGGCATCTGCCGGCTCGCCCAGCGCGGCTCGACCCACACCCCCTCCCGCGTCCGCACCGTCGGCTTCCGCCTGGCGCGGACGGCCGATTAGCGGCCAGTAGTCCTTACCGCAAGCCCGGCTCCTCGCGGTCGGCGGCGCCGACCGTGTGGATGAACTTGCCCGGATGCTCGGCCAGCGCCTTGGCGAGCATGCGGTCGAGGTGGCCGCCCACGTGCACGAGGGCGAGCTCGTCATGATCGAGCGAGACGACGAAGAGGTCGTGGATGGAATCTTCCCCGGAAGCGCGGTAGAGGACCCAGGTGCGCTCGCGCTTCTCGGCGGTGCGGACCACCGTCGTCCAGCCGTTGGCAATCAACGAGCGTTCGAATCTCGGCGCCACCTGGAGCCCGTCGAGCGGCGGCAGGGAGAGCACCTTGTAGGTTGCCACGTCCACCCGGTCGATGGCGCGGAAGATCGCCAGATTCTCCCGATCGCCCTCGTTCTCGGCCTCGGCCAGGCGTGCCAGCCGGTGGAGGAGGCCCATCGAGAGGCGGCCGAGGTGGATGTGGGTCTCGCGCTCGAAGCGGGCGCCGGGGACCTGGCGCTCGATCTCCCACCTCACCTGCTCGACCGAGGGAGTGCCACCGCAAGCCGCGAGGCTGGCGGCCGCGAGGAGGACGGCGAGGAAGCTGTACGTGGCGCGGCGGTCCGAGCTCCGGTTCATGGCTAGGGTCTCCAAAACTTCGCTTGCGGTCAGTCGGGATGCTTCTCGCGGTCCTTGGAAGGCGCGTGATCGAGCTGCGGCAAGTGCAGCCCGCGGCCGAGACGGCCGAGCTGGGCGACGTCGAGGCGGCCGACGATGTTGACCATGGCCGCGTCCCCGCCGGGCTCGAGCGACAGCACCGCGAGCCCGACGATCTGGTCGTGGACCTCGCGGGTGTAGATGTAGGTCTCCTCGCCCTTCTCCTTGACGCGGACGATGGCGTGCCAGCCCTTGGCCTCCAGCCAGCGGACGGTCTCGTCCATCTTGGCGCGGACCTTGGCGGCGTCGAGCCCCCGGGTGGGCGCGACCTGGACGCGGATGGCGCGCAGGTCCCCGATCAGCTTCGAGAACTCGGGGTCGTCGTTGCGCGTCGCCTCGCCGACCAAGTGGAGCAGCGGACCCTCGAGGTCGATCTCGGTCGTCAGCTCCTGGCGGGAGAAGATCGCCAGCTCGGCGAGTGGGACGTAGCCGGGCTGGTCCTCCAGCTTCTGCGGGGCTTCGGCGGTTGCAGCCCGGGCGCCACCGACACCGATCGCACAAAAGACGATGAGAAAGACCAGAGCTCGAGTTCGCATCATGAACGCCCCTTTCCGGGAACCGCCCCGGGGACCGCCGGCGCCTGCGCCTCCGGCCCCAGGGACTGCTGCAACGACTGCGAGAGGCCGCGGGCGGCGGGGAGGACGAGGTGCTTCCGCAGCACGTCGTCCCGCAGGTCGAGCCCGGCCCGCCGGCTCACCTCGCCGACGTAGGCGAGCGCGAACCGCGCCTCGGCCGTCGCCCGCTCCACCTCCGCCGCGCTCGGCGGCCGCGGACGGCTCAGCTGCTGGACGAGGAGACCGGCGGCGAGGAGCGCCACGAGCACCGCGGCGGCGAGGGCGGCCCAGAAGGGCCGGCGCGACGAACCCGCACCGTCGTTTGTCCGCCGGGGCCGGGCCAGCGGCACGACCGACGAATGAGCAGCCTCGCGGAAGACTCGCTCGAGGACCGCCGGCGGGCAGTCGAGCTCCGGCAGGGCGCGGAGCTCGCTCCGGATATCGGCCGCCAGCTTCCATTCGGCGGCGCAGGCCGGGCAGCGCTCCAGGTGCGCGCGGAGCCGCGCCTCCTCGGCCGCGGAGAGCTCGCCGTCGATGAGCGGCTCGAGGAGCGCCAGCGCCTCCTCGCAGCGCAGGCTCTCATCCCACCGCGGCATCGCCGTAGTCCTCCCTGAGCTCCTCCCGCAGGCGTTGCCGGCCGCGGTGAATGTGGACCCGCACGGTGTTGAGCGGCAGCTCGAGAAGGTCGCTGATCTCCTGGTAGCTCAAGTCCTGGATCTCCCGCAGGATAAGGACGCTCCGGTAGGGATCCGGCAGCCGCCCGAGCGCCTCCTGGAGCCGTCGCCGGAAGTCCGCCGCGACGGCCTGCGACTCCGGTCCCGGCTCCGGCGCCGCCACCGACTCCGCTGCCTCCTCGACGTCGAAGCCCGCCGTCGGCAAGTTCACCGCCGCCGACCGCCGCCGCCGGAGCTGGTCGTAGCAGGCGTTGCGCGTCACCCGTAGCAGCCAGGCCCCCACCCCGTCGGGATCAAGGCCGGACCCATGTCGCCAGAAGCGCAGCAGAACCTCCTGGGTCACGTCCTCGGCCTCCTCCCGGTTGTCGAGAAAGTAGTGGGCGAAGCTGAAGACTCGGCGCTGATGGCGCGCGACGTCCGCCTCGAAGCCCATCTTCACCCCCTCCCTACAGAACGGAAACGGGGGGTGGCGAGTTACAGACTTTTCCGGTCCCCTATATATAGGAGGTCATTTTTTCGGCTTGACCCGGCGGCAACGGAGCCGTCTGGCGCCTGAAAGGAGGAGTCATGCACCGACGAGACGGGTGAAGGCAGGAGATACAAGCGGACGGAATGGAGCCGAACCTGGCCGGTGACCCCATCCCGCCCATCTTCCGAGAGAACCCAAAAAACTGGCTCCCACGGGTACCGAGCCTACCATGTGGGTGCCGCACCGTTCCAAGGAACGGAAAGGACCGACATCATGGCCACGCGTTCGTTCAAAGAGAAGCTCGCCGACTTGCAGGCGCTCTACGACAACATCACCCCGCATCTGACGGGCATTCCGCAGCTCGCCAAGGACCACGAGGCGTTGGCGCCTCTGCTCGCTGAGGCGAGGGCGCTGCAGAGCCAACAGGACGTCGCCAAGGGTCAGCTCAAGACGACCAACCTGCGGCGCTTCGAGATCGAGAAGCTGACCGACGACCTCCGCAACCGCCTGACCGCCACCGCCAAGGGCGCCCTCGGGCCCAATAGCGGTCAGCTCCACGAGTTCGGGATCACGCCGCGCGCCCTCATCGTCCGGAGGCCGCGGCGCAGCAAGGCGGAGCTGGCGGCAGCCCAGGCCCGCAAGGCAGCCAGAGCCCAAGCTCAGGCCGCCGCCGCGGATGCAGTCAAGGCCGCGAACCGGGCGCGGGCCGAGGCTGCGGTCAAGCTCGTACCGTAGCTCTCATCTCCTCTCACTTGCCACCTAGCGACCGGCGCCAGGAATGTCCTCCTGGCGCCGGCTTTTTGCATTGCATCCGCACCTGCGCGCGATGCCGTGCTCCGATCCCGATGGCCCACAAGCTCGCCCGGACCTCCGGGAACGTTCCCGAGCGGCCGGGAATCTTCCCCAGCCAGCGGTAATCTTCCCGACGAGCCGGTAATGTTTCCGGGGCGCCGGTAATGTTCCCGAGCTGCCGGTAATCCTCCCGGCCTGCCGGTAATCTTCCCGGGCGGCCGGGAATCTTCCCCAGCCACCGGTAATGTTCCCGGGCCGTCGGGAACGTTCCCGGGCTTCCGGGAATCTTCCCGGGCCGCCGGGAAGGCTTTCACGCCCTCCGGCGACTCTCGCGCCGCTCCGGCAATCTTCCCGTGCGTCCGGTAGACGCCTCAGCTCAGGAGAGGTCGCCGAACTGGCTGAGGTGCCGCCCGGGCGGCGCGGTGGCGATGCGCGCGTAGGCGAATTGGGGGAAGGGCTCGCCGCCGGTCAGCACCAGCTCGGCGACGTACTGGCCGACGGCCGGACCGAGCTTGAAGCCGTGCCCCGAGCCGCCGCCGGCGAACCAGACGTTCCCGGCCTGCGGGTGGCGGTCGAGAAGGAAGTGGCCGTCCGGGCTGTTCTCGTACTGGCAGACGCGCGCTTCGACGAGGGGAGCGTGGCGCAGCGCGGGGAAGCGGCGGCCGAGGTAGCGGCGCGCGTCGGCCAGCCGGACGGCCGTCACCGTCCGCTCGCCGGAGGTGGGGTCGAACTCGTGGCCGTGGACGTCGTCCGCCACCTTGATGCCGCGGCTCTCGTTCCCGGGGATGCCGTAGAACCGGTGCTCGCCGAGCTCCAGCCAGATCGGCAGGGCCCCTTCGCGGAAGCGCGCGTCGCCGGCGGGCGTCCCGAAGTAGTAGACCTCCTGGCGGGTGCAGAGGATGCGGTCGCCGATCGCCTCGGGGAAGAGCTGCCCGAGCCAGGGGCCGCAGGCGAAGACGTAGCCGTCCGCCGTGAGGCTCGTGCCGTCGGAGAGCTGCAGCCCTTCCATGGCGTCGCCGCGGATGGGCCCCGGCTGGACGGCGAGCTCGCGGTACTCTCCGCCCTCCTCCACGAAGGCCGCCGCCACCGCCTGGCAGGCGCGCCGGGCGGCCAGATAGCCCGCCCGCTCCTCGAAGAAGACGCTGCCGATGCCGTCGAAGTCGATCTGCGGGAAGCGCCGCCCGGCCTCTTTGAGGCTGAGCTCGGCGACCGCGAGGCTCACCTCGCGGAGCAGCGGCAGGGACGAGCGGGCGTAGCTGTCGTCGGCCTGGAACATCCACAGGGCTCCGGTGGGACGGTAGAGGCGCAGGCCCCAGCCGGCCCCGGCTTCCTGCCAGAGCTCGAAGGAGCGGGCCACCCATTCGGTGTAGATGCGGTCGGGGCCGTAGAGGCCGCGGATGACGCGGGTCTCGCCGCCGGAGCTCGACCGCGAGTTGCCGGCGCCCCAGGCGTCCAGGAGGGTCACCCGGGCGCCGCCGCGCAAGAGCCAGAGCGCCGTCCAGCCGCCAAAGGCCCCCGCCCCTACCACCGCGATGTGCGGCTTCTTGCCGGTCGACATTTCGGGCTCGGATGGTAGCAGACCGAGGTCTCCGGGCTTGTTTGTTTGTGTAGGGGAGGGGCTTGCCCCCTCCC
>DATNKQ010000034.1:0-3611 GCA_035603315.1 Thermoanaerobaculia bacterium | reverse complement strand
GGGAGGGGTCAAGCCCCTCCCCTACACAAGCAAGACAACAGCCCAATCAGCGGTGGCGGTGCGCACAGCGCACCCTACAGGTGTGTGGTTACGGTGCGGAAAACCGGGGCCGGCGGTTTTCCCGCTAGACGGCCGTCCGGTCGGCTTGACCAGCCTACCACCGTCTAGACCAACCGTTTTTCAGCTAGACAAACCGTTTTTCAGCTAGACAGACCGTTTTTCAGCTAGACAGACCGTTTGTCTGCTAGACAAACCATCTGTCTGCTAGACAAAGCTCCGGTCTACTAGACAAAGCCCCCGTCTGCTAGACAAACCATTTGTATGCTAGACAAAGCCCTGGTCTACTAGACAAACGCCCCGTCTAGCAGACGGGAGCTTTTTCAAGCCGGAAAACCAGCGGTTTCGACGGAAATCCAGCGGAAATCCCGCGCTGTGCGCGCCGCGACCGTCCGATGGTGCGCGGAGCGCACCCTACAATGCGCCGTCCGCTACGGTTTCTTGTGTAGGGGCGGGGCTTGCCCCCGCCCGGGAGGGGTCAAGCCCCTCCCCTACACAAGCAAGACAACAGCACGATCAGCGGATGCGGTGCACGGAGCGCACCCTACGGGCGTCCTCCGGCCCGAGCCTCGGATCTTAGAGGTCAGCCCTCCTCCCGCGGCGGCAGGGGGCGCTCGTGGAGGTGCCAGTGGAAGTTGCCTTCGATCTCGTTGCGCTCCTTGGCGGTGAGGCCGCGGTAGCCGTAGGGCGGGCGGCGGAGGCGGCGGGTGAGGGTCAGGAAGGGCCATCCCAGAGGTAGATAGAAGAAGAGGAGGTCCCAGTCGCGGAGCCAGGCGAGGAGGCGGTTCTTGGCCGCCGGCCGGCGGCGCTCGCGCTCGTGGTGGAGGAAGGTGGCCGGCCAGCCGACGGGGAGGGTGCCGAGGATCCGGCGCTTGGCCTGCCATAGCGCGCGCCCCAGCGAGCGCGCCCCGTAGGGCCGATCGCCGTGGATCGCCACCTGGCGGTCGAGATCTTCCTGGCAGGTGTCGTGCACCTGGTTCGCCACCTTGCGGAGGAGGTGGCGGTCGGGATCGTCGAGGTCGGTCACCCCCGCTTCCCTCACCAGCTTGTGCATGTCGATCGGCTCGCCGACGACGAAGACCATGCGCGCCGGCAGCGCCAGGTACCACATCCAGGGGAAGAGGACGCCGAGCGGGGCCGCCGGCAGCGGCAGGAAGGGGACGTGGAAGAGCTTCTGCACCAGGCGGTCGAGCGGCGGCAGGGTGAAGCAGAAGGGGATCACCCACTCGGCGTTGACGATCGACACCGGGTAGACGGGCGCGCGGTGGCGGGCCGCCAGGATGACGAAGCTGGTCGAGAAGCGCTGCAGCTGGTAGCGGCGGTGGAAGCCCTTGCCGATGCCCGGCACCCCCTCTGGGTAGTAGATCAGCCGCTCGCCGCGCGCCAGCAGGCGGTCGAAGTTGTCGAAGGTGAGGTCGATGCCGCCGCCGCGCCGCCAGAAGTTGTCGATGCCGAAGGGGCGCATCCACCAGGTGACCGCCAGCTCCTTCTCGAAGACCGAGCGGAACTTGGCCTCCGGCCGCATCTCTTCGCGTTGCCAGAGTAGGCCGTCGAGCACCATCCCGTCGTAGGGGAACGAGTTGCCGCTGTGGTTGGGGGCGAGGATCATCGGCCCCGACTCGGGCAGGCGCTCGGCGCCCAGGAGCTCGGGCCGGAAGTACCCCGTGAAGACCGGCCCGAGGACCTCCGTCATGACGCTCGCCGCGTAGTCCGGCTCGAACGGCTCGTAGAACGGGAGCTGGTCGGCGTAGCGGTATCTCGACATCTCACCTGGCCCGGCGGATCGCCACGACGATGCCGAGGAGGAAGAGCGCCGCCCACACCGGCCAGGGGCCGTGGGCGCCGGCGAGGATCGCCCCGGCGACCAGGCAGAAGCCGCCGAAGATCGTGCCGCGTAATCCGGCGAAGGGGTTCTCCGGCGGGCGGCCTGCTCGAGGAGGCGCACCCCCTCGGTGATCACCGACGGCGCCTTGGCGATCGCCTCCAGGAGGTCGGGGGCGCTGCGCACCACCTGGCGGATGAGGTGGAGGGGGCTGAACTGGTCGAGGAAGATCCGGTTGGCGTGGCTCTGCGACACCGCCGCCACGTCCAGCCCCGGCTTCAGGATCTGGCCCACCCCCTCGAAGGTCACCAGCGCCTTGACCATGAGGATCATCTCCACCGGGAAATACATCCGGTGCTGCGCCCCCAGGTTGACCGACTGCAGGATGAGCTGGGCGAGCGAGAAGTCGCGGAAGTTGGCGCTGCGGTTCCAGCGCTGGAGGATCTCGGTGACCTCCCGCCGGAACCCCATGGGATCGGCGCCGGGGGCGGCCTGGGCCACGGCCGCGAGGTAGCGGGCGGCGTTCTCGGCGTCGCCCATGACGAGCGTGTAGTAGTAGTAAAGGAGGTTCCGTTTCAGCTCCTGGTCGAAGCGTCCCACCATGCCGAGATCGATGAAGCCGACCTTGGGGCCGGGAAGGATGAGCAGGTTCCCCGGGTGGAGGTCGGCGTGGAAGAAGCCGTCCCGATACAGCATGCGGATGATGGCGGCGGCGCCCAGGTCGACCACGCGGTCGCGGTCCTCCTCGGAGAGCGCCAGGGCGTCGGGGGCGCCCGGCTTGAAGCCCGCCAGATACTCCATGGTAAGGACGCCGGGACCGCTGGTGCGGCGGTAGATGCGAGGGAAGACGATGCCGTCGAGATCGCTGAAGTTGGCGGCGAAGGTCTCCGCGTTGTCGGCCTCGCGCCGGAGGTCGACCTCGCGCCGCGTGTACTCGACGAACTCGGCGATCACCTGCTTGGGCCGGTAGCGGGGGATGAAGCGCTGCAGCGCGGCCCCCAAGAGCTTCAGGAGGCGCGCGTCGCGCGTCAGCGTCTCGCGGATCCCCGGCTTGACCACCTTCAAGATCACCGAATCCCCTTCGAGCGTCGTGGCGCGGTGGATCTGGGCGATCGAGGCCGAGCCGGTGGGGACCGGGTCGACCCAAGCGTACATCTCGGCGATCGGCCGGCCGAGGTCGGCGACGATGAGCGCCAGATAACGCGGGAAGGAGACCACCGGCAGGCGGTCGAGGAGGTTCTTGAGCTCCTCGGTGATCGCGCTCGGCAGGAGGTCCTGACGGAGGGCGAGGACCTGGCCGAGCTTGATGAAGGTAGGCCCCAGGATCTCCAGCCGGCGGCGGAGCTGCACCGGGAAGGGGAGGTCGACGAGCCGGCGGTCGACGAACGGCCGCGCAAGGAAGGCGAGCAGGCGCTCGATCCCGAACAGCAGCCGGAACCCCCGCCCCTTGCCGAGCGCCGCCCCCGCCCGCGCATGCGCCACCAGGCCGCCGAAGAGCAGGCCGATGAGGTGGCGGTGGATGGTGAAGAAGCGGCGGATCTGGCCGGGGGGAGGGGTGTCGGGAAGCAGCTCGTAGCCGTGGGCCGCCATCTCCGCGGCGGCGTCTGCGGGAGGAGCCGCCGCCGGCTCGCCCGCCGCCACCGCCAGGGGTCTCGCCTCGATCACGCCCGAGAGTCTACCTCCGGAGGCGCCGGCTGTTGCCGCGCGAGAACTTATGGCCTGTCATCCCGAG
>DATNKQ010000032.1:0-7939 GCA_035603315.1 Thermoanaerobaculia bacterium | reverse complement strand
GGGAGGGGGCAAGCCCCTCCCCTACACAAACAAAGGGCTTGTGCCTGTCGGGCACGGGGGAACCCCCCCTGGGAGCGCCGGCGTCTCGCCGGCACCCTTCTCGGCGCGCTTCGGTTCAGGCTCGGCGCTTCCAGACCGCCGGATCGCGCCGTTGGTGCAGGACCGCGAGGACCACGACTGCTTTTTCATCGAGGATGAAGTAGACAGCGTAGGGGAATCGGTGGAGGAGGCCCGCCGCACCCCTGGTCCGGCAATCGGGAACTGGAGAGTGGCTTGGACGATCCGATCGATGAGAGCGAAAAGCTCGCCGGAGAAGACATCTCCCAGGCCATGCCGCTGATCCTCGTACCAGAGGGCGGCGTCTCGAGCTCGACCTGCGCCTCCGGCCGAAAGATGAAGCGCGGCGTCATTCTCGGCTGGAGCGTCGATCCTTCAGCTTCTGGTCAAGCTCCCGGCGGACTTCCTCCCCGGGCAGCGCCGCTTCGGGAGCGCCCCGATGCGCTGCGAGGCGCTCCTCAATCACCCGCTGGTGCCAGTCGGGCACCGGGAGCTCCGCCGGATCGGTCGCGATGCGGTCCCACAACGACTGCACGTAGTCTAGCTTCTCATCGACGGACAGGTCATCGAAGCCGGGCGGGGGATTGAGAGAGGCTCGCGCCATGATCGTCCTCCAGTCGGCAAGAAGTATAGCTCCCGGTGGGGCACACGGTGCAGCACAGGAAGTTGCTGTCGAAGAGGTAGCAGTTGCCGCCGGGCGACTCGCCGCAGCGCGTCCCGGGCTCCAGGCATCCCAGCGTGCACGTCGGCGGCAGGCCCTTGAGGATGAGATGGAAGGCGCCGGGTGGCGCGACGACCGCCCCCTGCCCGGCACTGATCAGCGCCAGGAGCGGAGCCTGGGCCTCGAAGGTGCCGTCGCCATGGCCGGAGAACACCACCGGCGCCAGGAAGCCGATCATGGAGAAGCCCGGCGGCAGCGCATTCGGCGCCGGGCTGAACGCTCCGCCCCGACTACGAACTGCCCGTGCCCGAGCGTGATCGTGAAGCGGGCCGTCGGCTGGAGGTTGAAGACCTCGAACGTCACCAGCGTCTGGGCCGGCCGGAGTCGGGTTCTCCGCTCCGTAGAGGCGGGCGGCGGCGATTAGGGCGAGAGCAAAAACGGTAGGGAGGCGGCGCATCTTCCTCTCCTTTTGGGGTGGTGGGAGGGGGGATCCTAGCGGAACTGTGGTGCGGTGCGCGCCGGCCAAGGCCGGGGAAGGGTCATGCCGGCCTCCATCTCCCTTAAGTCTTATTGCTATGCAGCAATTTCGTTGTATTTGGCCACCACTTCAGGCAAGCTTGGGCAAACTACGCAGAGGTGAAGCAAGGAGTAGCTTATAACTGTCGATGTATATATCTCTGGCTTGAAAGAAACTATGGTCAACACCCAGCTCTCACCGCAGCCACCACGCCTGTGGCTTCTTGCTCTAAATCTCTTCCTCATCGTGGCAGTCGTTTCGGCAGTCTGCGCCTGGATCTACCGGTTCACTAGCATTTACCCACAAGTAGTGAACCTTCTCGGTCTAGGCGGCCTGTTTGCATGGGTCGCCGTTTTGTTCCAGCTAATCTCGGACGAAACAAAGAAGAAGCTCCAAAGCGGATTCGAGGCCTCAATCTTGGCAAGGTACTGGACGCTCACGGTGATCTTGATACTAGCCGGAGCCTTTTTTGTACTGTGTGCTTCTCGTCATGGTTCCATTCTTCTCGACACAGCTCATGACGATCGGGATCGGGTAATACAGATTTTGCCTGCGGACAAGGCAGACAGCCGGCAGGCCGTGCTTGAAGACGAGCCGTTGGCTTCCCGGGCGCAGCAGAAGTATTCACTGCCGACTCCCTGGTGGGGTCAGCGCCGATACTGGATTAAGGCCTCAGGCCTGCCGAGCGTGCTTGTGAACGTTCAAGCCTTGCATCGCCGCACGATTCCAGTGCCCTCGTTCTTTTCGTCTCGTCCCACTCTCGTCGTCCATCTGTCCGCTGTTTTGACTGCCTCGGCGCAGACCACTCCTAGGACCTTAATTGTCATCCGCAACGGTAATGAACTTGGATCGATCTACCCGTATCTTGGGGAAACAGTCTGGGTGGGGTGTGACGAGGAAGTCGATATTCCAGAAGTTGTGCTGAGTCGTTGGCGTCTCGATTTGGTGAAAAGCGAGACTTCCATGGAAGTTCTTTCGCGTTGGCGACCCCGGCGAAGTATCGGCTCATGGACGCTACTTGCTGAAGGGGACGTCGTTGAGATGGCGTTGACCTCCGCTTACGGTAGTGTCCATGTCAAACCCATCCAAGTCAAACCCCCTTACCCACTGGAGGTAGACATTGATGTTCCGCACAGCTAAGTTCCGATTCTTCATCGCACTCCTTGGAGGAGTTATGCTCGTGGGGCTTCCCGCACATGCTGATTTCGCGGTAGGTGTATCAGTTGAGGCTGGCGTCCCTGGGTTTAAGGCTGAATATGGCCAGAAGCTGAACAATGTTCTCGATCAGTTGCGCTTCCAAATTATTCAATTTCTCAAGACCACAGACGCTTTTAGGTACTGGAACTTCACAGCGGCAGATGCCGACAGTCGCATCAGGGTCATCTTTCGAGTGACAGAACCACAACGTAATGTCATCCAGATGGAGATGGAATACACGCCTGAACCCGGTATCTCGAATCGGTGGACAACTACATGGATGAAGCCTGCTGACCTTGATATGATCGGATATCCTAGCTTAGAGTCGGCAGCTGGGGATATGGCTCAAGAATTCGAACAGAAACTGCTGACGCCCAAGGCAGAAGAATTAAAAAGTTTGCTGCAGAAGTCTGCCCCACTTTCGAGTGGAGGCAAATGGGATTCCCACTTCGCCGATCTGCGGATTATTCTCCCACTTCGCTGGGATCGCTATTCCTCTCTTCGCAAATCCGATTTTCGCATCCTTTGCAGCTGGCCCCAAAGACGTGCAAGCGCCGACCTCAGGTCGCATGCTTTTGGATCTAGCGCAAGATATGAAGATGTTCACGGAACCTACCCCGCAGTTGCTGTAATCCCTCGTACTCGAAGCTTCCAAGGTAAAGAGCGCAAGGTCGATGTCATCAAGGAGGAGGTTCTTGAGCTCCTGCCTCAGTTTGTTTATCTTCTCAATGAAATACCACCCGACGTCGAAGTCATAGGGGAGGGAGTCAATTGAATCAGTCAAACCGGGCATGCTATAATTTTATAAGTGCCACCATGGTTGTTTTTATAATTGGTGGCGGAGTCGCCCGTGGGGCCGCCACATCGCCTGCTCCCGATGAGTGGAAGGCGTACATGACGTCGGGTGCAGCACAGGAAGCTCTCAAGAGATTCGATGCGGCCGCCGAATTGTATTTGGGAGCCTTTCGCGTGGCCCGCACTCAGGACGAGAGAATCGAGGCCTCTCTGGCTCGTGCTGGCTTACTCTCTCGTGTTTTCAAACCACAAACTAAGCGCCTCGCTGAGATCGACGAACTTTATAGATCTGCGATAGATGGGGCAGTTGGAGACTTGAGCCTCAGGGCCTCCAATGATTACGGAGTCTTTCTTCTTCGGCAGGGTAACACCGACAGAGCTATCCGAGTCTTAGGAGGGGTTGAAGGCCAAGTCCAAACATCGACTCTTTCGGCAGTTGTCAGATCGCGCTACTTCTTTAACTATGCGCGAGCATTGGAGCGTGCAGGGAGAGAGGAAGAAGCGTCTGAGCGATATTTCGAGTCGATGAAACTTGATTCTACCTTTCAACCGGCGAGGTCGGCTGCGCTTCGCCTCGCTGAGGCTGAGGTTAAAGCTTCCCCTCAGTCGTTTAGGGCGTCGCGTACTAGTATTATTAACATTCTTTCGACTTCTAACGTCGCGAGTTCCGGGAAGAACGTGGCAGCTTGGAAACCACCCGAAGCAGCGAACGTAAGTTGGCAAGCTTGGAGAAGAGCTAGCGAGGCCGCGGCGGAAGTGGTTGTTGGGCCGGCCATAAAGGATGAAGAGGTAGCTGGCGATGAGAAGGCAGAGAACGTTGGTCGCATTGATAACGTCCGACAGCGATCAGCAAGAGGACTTTTAAGGATTATTGATCTCTTCCTGGTTCAGGGAGATCTCGAAAAAGCCGAAGCTTCTTTGCGCGGACTTCTGAAGAACCCCGACTGCCTCGACACAGAGGGTCATGTACAGCTCTTGGAGTTACTTGTGCGCTATTGGACCAGTGCCCGAGTCAGTCCCGAGGAATTTGCGACCTCCTGGACAACCAGTCTAGATGCCCTAGGTGATATCGCTGATAGCGCGTCACGAGTTCAGGAGGTTCGCGAGGCTTACCTCGGTGATCTACCACTTGAAGCTGGAGCGCAGGCTACATCTGCTTTCCCAGAATGGGAGATTTCTGGTCAGGCGTTCTCGGCATTCGTTGAAATGATCGGAGACGCCTATGCAACATCAGGGAACCGGCGTCGTGCGTTGGAGCGCTATTCACAGGCATTTGTCCTCAATCCCGCGAATACTGACGCCTGTCTTTATATGGTGAACCTTCTTTCGGAGTACCAGGGTGAACTGGATCCCAAGGGCGGCTTTTTTGATGAACTTGTTGGAGGCTTGCCGTCGACGCTCGAGCTAAGTGAGGGTCGTGACTTGGGAGACGTGGCCCGACTTCACTTCCTTATAGCAGCCGCACTTGAAAGCCGAGCCAACCTGGGGCCGGAGGAGAGCCCCCGCGGCGCTATTTTTCATTGGCGTCGTGCGCTGGAGGCTGAGCAACAGATATCTCTCGCTAGCAACATCCCTCTGAAAGCGATATCGATGCTTCACGAGAAACTTGGCGGCGCTTATCTGGCACTTGGAAACGCACAGGAGGCAGTCCAGCAAGATCTGAGAGGCGCAGAAGAGTATGAAGCATTGAAGGACGAGCAAGGCGCTCAACTTCTTCTTGCTCGAGCCGCCGGGATCCAAGCGCAAGAAAGACCCTTGCCGGCCGAGACCGCAGCCGAGATTGCCCACGCCGATTTCACCCCTTCAGCGGAGAGCACTATGGCCAGTCTGCCCAAGACGGCCAGTTCTGAGCCCTTGGTCGGTTTGCTCGGGGTTATCTCAATAGGAGCAGCATTGCGTCTTCGAATCCAGCGCCTCCGAAGCGTTGGATCTTGAGAGTTCCCATAGGGGTAGGGCCTTGGGGATCGCACAGCGGTGTTGCTCGCTGGAACGAGTGAGGCGTCACCTTATCGGCATCAGAAGGGTGGTGGTAGATCAAGCTTGGAGCTGAGGCATTGGATATCGAGACCGTACTTGCGTCCGACCTTGAACACCAGCTCGCGGCGCCATGCAGGCGTCCCTGGCGCCACAACGACAGCCTCGATCAGTTCGTCGAGATTTCCGACGGCATAGTCTCCTGGTAGGTTTGGCGGTTCGTAAGCGATGAGCGTGTCGCCTTCATAGGTAAACGTCTGCATTATCGCACGGATCTCCCGCTCATGGGCGAAGGAGCTGCGCTTGAAGAGGAGAGCTCCTGCCGAGTAGTAGATATCTGGATAGTCCTTTTCGTAGTTAATGTACTGGACGCGAGCGATGTCGTATAGGTCAGGTGGTAGGAAGTGGCGAAGGCGCCCATGAGTCGATTGGATTGCCAAAGAGTCACCATAGAGGCGCCACAATGCAGCCGACTCGTGGGGACTCTCGTGCCAGCAGGTCACGTACGACTTGTTTCGAAGCGTCCGTACGATTTCAGACCAGGGCTGCACGTTGCCTTCTGGCATCTGAGCGGTGAGTGCGTCGATGCTACCGGGCGTGAAGGTTCCCTCGAAAGGGTCACCGAGAAGGTCGGCACGCGTGAAGTAAAGACCTCGGTGTTCGAGCATGGCGACGAAACGTGTGAAATCCATGTACCGCCAGATAACGGTGTCGTCCGCGATTTTCTTTTTTTCAGACATTCTTGATGTAGATAAGGTGATCTGAGTGGCGCCAGCGCCGGCAAGAAGAACGCCCCCAAGTCGCCCCGCCTTGTTCGTGAGCCTATCGCAGGGCTTGCTCCTCCGCTACCGAAGGCGTCACCCCTGCAGACACCCGGAGGTGGTGGCGGCTCTCCACCTCGCTGAATACCCGGCGCAGACGCCCGCCGCGCAGGCCGCGGTGCTGGAGGCTTCCGGTTGGGGGGCGATCGAGCTGTGGGCGGGCCCTGGCGCGGCGATCGGTGGAGTAGGAGGCCCGGAATGGCCGCCGGCAGGGGCGGACTGCGGATCGCTCCTGTCGGAGGCACCCGTGGCATGGATAGGAGGTCGCACCCTCCCTTCCATTTAGACACTGGCAGGCAAGCTGCCAGTGGCACAGCTCCGGTCTGAGGCCTGCGGCTATTCGAGTGACAAAATCCGTCAACCTCGGCCTGGGGAAATCACTCCCGGCCTCGGGAGATCATTCCCGAGCCTGGGAAATCATTCCCGACCCTCGGGAAATCACTCCCGACCTCGGGAAATCATTCCCGACCTCGGGAGATCATTCCCGAGCTCGGGAAACAACTCCCGGCCTCGGGAAACAACTCCCGACCTCGGGAAACAACTCCCGACCTCGGGAAACAACTCCCGAGCCCGGGAAACAACTCCCGACCTCGGGAAACAACTCCCGAGCCCGGGAAACAACTCCCGGGCTCGGGAAATCATTCCCAGCCTCGGGAAATCACTCCCTGGCTCGGGAACGTCACTCCCGGCCTCGGGAATGTCATTCCCGAGCTCGGGCGAAGAGGTTTGGGCCAGAATGGCACGGGATCGTCATCAGGCGTCCTCTCCATAGGACGAACGGAGCGCGTTTAAGCCCGCCCGGGGCTCCGGCAGTGCTACCGGCGGTCCGGCAGTGCTGCCGGGGGCTCGGCAGCGTTACCGGCGGCCCGGGAGCGCTACCCGTCGTCCGGAATCCTTGCCGGCGGGCCGGCAACGTTATCGACGTCCTGGCAGTGTTACTGGAGCATCGGCAGCGCTCCCGGAGGCCCGGCAAGAGATCCCGACGCCCGGGCAGCGATCCGCTGCCCCGGTCTCGACAACGGGCTCGCGGCGCTCTTCCTCAAGATCCTCCCCGCAGTCTTCGCGTCTCCGCCGGGGGGATGGGTGGAGCGAAGCCCTTTGCACAGTCGTCCTTGGTTTACAGCCGGAGTTGGCGGTCGGCCGACAGGTCCAGGTGTGGTCGGCCATCGACAAGAATTCACTGCTACAGTTTGCTTGCAGATGCCTTCTCTCCTCCCCGCGCGGGCGGCCGGCGGCCGGCCGGGGCGCGGCTCGCGGGCCGCTCTGGCCATCGGCCTGGGCGCCTCCCTCGCGGTCTTCGCTCTCTACCTGCTGGGGGCGTTGACCCCACTCGAGGACGTGGTGACCGACCAGCTCATGCGCTGGCGCGGCCGGCAGCCGGCCGACCCGCGCATCGCCATCTGCGCCGTCGACGCCCGGAGCATCGACCGCTACGGCCGCTGGCCCTGGCGCCGTACCCGGGTGGCCGAGCTGATCGACGGGCTGGCCGCCGCCGGCGCGCGGGTGATCGCCCTCGACATCGTCTTCTCCGAGCCCTCCTACCCGGAGCTCGCGGCCGACGACGCGGCGCTCGCGGCGTCGATCGCGCGCGCCGGGAACGTCGTCCTCGGCTATTTCTTCCGCCGCGACGCCGGGCGCGCGAACGCCCCGGAGCTCGCCGGCACCGGCATCGACATCGTCCGCGCGCCGCCGGGCGGGTTCCCGGCGGTGCCGAGCTTCCGGGCGGTCGAGGCAAACCTGGCGCCGTTCGCCGCGGCGGCCGACGCGCAGGGCTTCTTCAGCCACGAGCGCGAGGGCGGGGTGCTGCGCCACTACCGGCTCCTGGCGCGCCACCGCGGCGGGTTCTACCCGGCGCTCGCGCTGCGCGCCGTCGAGCGCTTCCAGCGCCGCGAGCCACATTCGGCCGGCACCCCTCCC
>DATNKQ010000031.1:0-10592 GCA_035603315.1 Thermoanaerobaculia bacterium | reverse complement strand
TCGACCCCCGCGCCTTCACCGGCCGCTCCGCCGCCCAGGTCGAGGAGTTCCTGGACGAGGTCGCCGCCCCGGCCCTCGCCGACCTCGACGCCGCCGCCGTCGAATCGCCGCGTGTGTAGGCGCGCCGTCGACATATAGCCGATAGCGTAAGTCAGGCAAGAGTTGACAAAATCTTGCCTTCCGGTATCATCCTCTGCCAGCGCAAGCAGAAACCAGCACCGCAGGACCCAGTACCTCGCCACGTTGTTGACGTATTGAACTGACGAGATGGATCGTACGGCACCCCCAGAGACGCTCGAACGCCTGCCACCGGGTGGGCGGGCTCAACACTGTCCCGCACCGCCGGGGCGGGCCGTCCTCCCGACCGAACGCCCGCCGACCTTCCTCCTGCTGGCCAGCCTCCTCCCCCTCCTCCTCTCCGCCGCCTGCTCCACCACCCGCCCGGTGCTCCTCCGGCCGTCCGGCATCTCCGGCCCGTCCGCCGAGCGCGGCATGGCCTCCTGGTATGGCCCCGGCTTCAACGGCCACCGCACGGCGAGCGGCGAGCGCTACAACATGAACCGGCTGACCGCCGCCCACCGGAACCTGCCCTTCGGCACCCTGGTCGAGGTCAGGAACATGGAGAGCGGCCAGGTCGTCGTGGTGCGCATCAACGACCGCGGCCCCTTCGCCCGCGGGCGGGTGATCGACCTCTCCTACGAGGCGGCGCGCGAGGTGGGGGTCTTCGACCCGGGAACGGCGGCGGTCGAGCTGCGGGTCGTCGGCGAGGACCTCCCGGACCTCCGCTACACCGTCCAGGTCGGCGCTTTCAGCGATGCCAACCTGGCCGTCGCCCTGCACCGCGACATCAAGCGCATCTACCCGGAGGCCTTCGTCCATTCGGACGGCACCTGGAACCGGGTGCAGGTCGGCCTCTTCGAAGACCGCGACAACGCCGAGTCCCTCCGCCGCGAGCTGGCGGCGATGGGGATCACGGCGGTCGTCGTCGCCGCACACTAACTTCACACTAGCTATTGCTTGCGGCGGATCGTGAGCCGCACCGAGGCGCCGCCGGGCACGGCTGGAGCCTTCAACCGCACGTGGTGAGCCGGCAGGTCGGCGGCGCAGTCGAGGGCGATCTCGACCGGCACGGCGCCGTCCCGCCGGCGGATCTCGGCCAAGGCGGTAAGGCCGGAGCAGGCGCCGAGCGAGGCCGGGATCTCGACCTCGATGCCGCGCAAGGGGAGCGGCTTTTCGGGGTCATTCGAATTGACGATCCAGAAGCTTGCCTGGAGGCCCTCCGGCGCGCTCTCGACCGCCGGCTCGACGTAGAGCCGCCCGGGCTCGATCACGTCGTAGGTCACGCTGCTCCCGGATAGCCGGACCACCACATAGTGCGAGACCCCGCCACGGTCGGGCGGGGCGTAAAGCGGCGCGCCCGCCCCTCCGGCCACGAAGTAGTCGATGCCGTCGTGCTGCTCGGCCGGCTCGCGCCAGTAGAGGTGCTCGTGGCCCGAGAACACGGCCTTCACCGGGTAGCGGCGGAAGAGGTCGTGCAGCTCGGCGCGATTAGCGACCGCGGGGTGGCTTTGGGCCGACGGCGGATCGATCCTCGGCGACGAATAGAACTCGGTGTGGCTGAAGACGAAGGTGGCGCGCGCCCCCTTGTTGCTCTCCAGGTCGCGCTTCAGCCAATCGAGCTGCGGGCCGGAGATCGCGTCCTCTGGACCCGGCACCTCGGTGTCGAGGGCGATGAAGTGGGCGCCGGCGTAGTCGAAGGAGCCGTAGAGATTGCCGAAACGGCTGCGGAACAGCTGCTCCGAGCAGACCGGACCGCAGAGCTCGGTGGGGGCTGGCGGGCAGGTCTGGCCGGCATGGATCTCGTGGTTCCCCGGCGCGTTGAAGAGCGGCACCCCGCCGGGCGCGGCGACCGTGAGGAAAGCCTGGTACTCCGCCTCCAGCTCCGGGCGCGAGTCGCAGTAGCCGTAGACCGTGTCGCCCGTCCAGAGGACGAAGTCGGGCCGGATGAGGCCGATCTCCGAGAAAATCGTCCCCAGCACCCGCGGCAGCGGCGCCCCTTTCGCGGTCGGCCGGTTGTCGCCGCCGACGACGAAGAGGAGGTCCGAGCCGGTGGCGATCGCCGGCGGCGCGTTCGCGACGACGCTTTGAATCGGGCGGTCCGTGCTCCCCCACAGCGGTGCCGAGAGGCCAAGCAGCAACAGCAGTCCCTTCCTATGCATACGAGCTTTCCTCCCGGGAATCAGCGGTCCCTTCTAACAGACCGGCACGCCGCAGGCAAGGCGGAGCGCCGGGGCTCCGTTGGGCCTCGCGCAGCGACTGGCAGCGCCTGCCTCGACCTTTCGCAGTAGCAAGGCGATCCCGGCGCGCCCCCGAAGGAGCGGAGCGAGGCCCAATGGAGACCCGGCGCGGGTGCATGGACACGGCCTCCCCGTTGTGCTCAGATCCGCCCGCGACATACCGTCCAGGAGTGCACGGCCGATGCTCGAGCCATCCCCCCAGAGGGCCTACCGTGGGCTCCTCGCCCTCGCCTTCGCCCTCAGCCTCGTGCTCCTCGCGCTCGGCGTGGAGCGCGACTGGTGCCTGCTCCACGAGGACAACGGCGCCCTGCACACGACGTTCGCCCTCAGCCACCTCCATCTCGGCTTGGGCGCGACGCGCGCCCACGACGTCTTCTTCGACCCGGCGACCGGCGAAAGGCACTTCTACGGCCATCACCCCGCCGCCGTCGGGCTCCTCCTCGCCCTGGCGTTTCGCTTCGCCGGCTCGGCGGTCCCCGCCGTCGCCCGCGGCACCGTGATCGTTTTCCAGCTCGGCAGCCTGCTGCTGGCCGCGAGCGTGCTCCGGCGCCTCCTGGGCCGGCGGGAGGCGGTGGCCGGCGCCTTCGTCCTCGCCGTCCTGCCCATGGGCGCCTTCTTTGGGCGCATGGTCAACTACGAGCCTCTCTGCCTCTTCTTCGTGCTGCTCGAGCTGCTCGGTTACGTCCTCTACCGGGAGGATCCCGCCCGCGAGACCCGAGCGCTCTTCCTCCTGGGGTCGGGCGTCTTCCTGGGCGGCCTGGTCGACTGGGGGCCGCTCTTCTTCGCCGCCGCCATCGTTGTCGTCGACGTGGCGGCCCGCCGCCGCGAGGAGATGCGCCGGACGCCCGCCAAGGCCGCCGCCATCGCCCTGGTCTCCGCCGCGGCCGCCGTCGCCGTCGACCTGGCCCACCTGCGCTGGGCGACCGGGTCGCTCGCCACCCTCCTCGACGTGAGCTCGCGCTCGCTCCACGGCCGGCCGCCAACGCCCGTCGAGTTCGTCGCCAGCCAGGTCGAATTCTTCCGCCGCTACCTGACCCACGCGGGCCTGATCGCGAGCGTCGCGGTCCTCACCGCGCTGATCCTGAGCCGGAAGCCCTTCTCCCGGAGGCTGCTGGAGTCGCCGGATCAAGCCCTTCTGCGGGACGTCCTCGCCATCGTCGGCGGCGGCGCGGCGGCCTACGTCCTCGCCGCGCCCTCGTGGGCGAGCATTCATCCCTACTGGCAGTTCTATTTCCTCCCCTTCGTCGTGCTCGCCATCGTGCTGGCGGGGCGATCGCTATGGACGCCACCCAATCGGTGGCGCCGGGCGCTCTGCGCGATCTTCGTCCTGGAGATCCTGGGGACCTCCGCCTACACGCTGCACCTGCGGCACACCCGGGTAGGGGAGTACGCGGTCAAGAAGACTGCCGAGATCCGCGCCCAGAACCTGCCGCCGCCGGCGGGCACCCCGTGCGGCGCCGGCCGATGAGCTCCGTGCCGGAGGCTACGATCCGGTCCCCAGCTCCGCCAGCCACTCTTTGATGCCGCGGTCCAGCCGGTGGCGTTCCTGGTGGCGCTCGACGGCGAGGGCGACCAGGCGGTCGACGAGGCGCGGCAGGGGGAGGCCGGAGAGGCCCCAGAGGCGGGGGTACATGGAGATGCTGGTGAAGCCGGGGAGGGTGTTGATCTCGTTGACCGAGAGTCGGTCGTTTCCCTCCAGGAAGAAGTCGACGCGGGCCATGCCGGCGCCGCCGATGGCGGCGAAGGCGCGGACGGCCAGCTCGCGCACGCGGCCGGCGACCTCGGCGGGAAGATCGGCGGGGGCGATGAGCCCCGCGGTGTCCTGCAGGTACTTGTCGGCGTAGTCGTAGAAGTCGTTGCCGGGGACGATCTCGCCGACGCACGAGGCTTCGAGGCGGCCGCCGGCCCCCAGCACCGCGCACTCCAGCTCGCGTCCGGAGGCGCCGCGCTCGACGAGCACCGCGTCGTCGAACTGCAGGGCAAAGCGGATGGAGGACTCCTGGCACTCGCGGCTGGGGACGCGCTTGACGCCGACCGAGGAGCCGCCGACGCTCGGCTTGACGAAGAGCGGCAGCGGCAGATTCTCCAGGCGGCGGAGGATGGCCGCCGGGTCGGCCTCGAAGTCCGCGCGGGTGGTCCCCTCGTACTCGACGACAGGCACCCCGGCCGCCGCCAGCAGCCGCTTGCAGAGCAGCTTGTCCATGGCGATGGCGCTCGCCGCGACGCCGGCTCCCACGTAGGGCAGGGCGAGCATCTCGCAGAGCCCCTGGAGGGTGCCGTCCTCCCCCCAGGTGCCGTGGATGAGCGGGAAGAGCACCTCGGCGCCGGCTCCCGCCAGCCGCGCAAGGGTCGGCGCCACCGGCGTCCCCAAGGCCGCGATGCTCTTGGCGTCGCCGGCGAGCACCGCCTCCGAAGCCGAGGCGTCGATCCAGCAGCCGTCCTGGGCGACCCCCAGCGGGATCACGCGGTGCCCCGCCTCGCGCAGACCCCGCGCCACCGTCCGCGCCGAGTTGATCGACACCTGGTGCTCCACGCTCCGCCCGCCGAAGATGAGGCCTACGCTCGCCATTCGCTAGAGTCCCTTTCCTGTTAGGTGGTCCATCGGCCGGGCCCCGGCCAAGCCGGCGCCATGGTAGCAGGCCTCCAGAACGTCCGGCGTGGCCGGCCTCTGGAGTCGCCGCGCGGTGAGGACGAGCAGCTATTTGGAGTTTGAATCCGCTAGTGGGGCGGCCTTGTCCTCGGGCTCGCGGAGGCGCGCCATTGCGGCCTGGAGGTTGGCGTACGGCTCAGGGTCTTGGGGCAACTTTCCGGCGGCCTTCCGATCCCGGCGTCTGTTGATGACGAAGCTCAACACGGCCATCAATTCGAAAACCGCTGCCAACACCTTCCACCGGAGGGCAGGCTCTGTCCACAGGATCACGACTCCGCCCAGGCCGTAGTACCAAACACCCCTGTACCGAAGCCAGGCTGGCCACCGTTCTTTAGCCGGCGGAGAGGGAAGAACGGCAGGTGGTTCTGGCATTTACTTGAGCTGCGGGGAAGGGGCAGCCTTGTCCTCGGTCTCGTTGAGCCGTTCCATCGCGGCCTGGAGGTTGGCGTACGGCTCCGGCTTTTGGGTCAACGTCAACGTCCAGCCTTTCTTCCGACCCTCGCGCCGGGCGAGGAGGAAGGCGAAGGCGGCCATCACTTCAAAGAGCACCCCCAACCCCTTCCCCCTGGCGTCAGGCTCGGTGAACAGGAACAGCAGTCCGCCCCCTCCGAAGTACCAGGTGTCCCTGTACTGCCACAAGGTCCGCCCCAACCGCCACCAAGCCGGTCTCTCCGAGCGGTCTGCGGCAAGCGTGCCGTCGTTAGGCGACTGCGCGAGAGGAACTGCAGAAGGTTCTTGCATCTGCTCAGGCCATCAGCGGGATGTGGTGGCCTTGTCCTCGGTCTCGTGGAGCTGTTCCATCGCGGCCTGGAGGTTGGCGTACGGCTCAGGGCTTGAGGTCAAGTTCCCGGCTTTTTTCCGATCCCGGCGCCAGGCGAGGATGAAGAGGAACGCGGCATACAATTCAAAAAACAGCCCCAACACCTTCCACCGGGCGCCAGTCCATCCGACGTCGGGCCCGGTCAACAGGAACAGCAGTCCGGCTCCTCCGAAGATCCAAGTGTACCTGTACCGCCACCAGGTCGGCCCCCGTCCGTACCCTCCGACGCGACCCTGATACCGCCACCAGGCTGGCCTCTCCGGGCGATCTGCGGCGATCGTGGGGTCCTGGGCCGGCTGCGAGACTGGTACGGTAGGTGGTTCTGGCATCCACGTAAGCCCTCACCTAGGAAGTCTTCGTCAGGCTCGCAGTGTATACCCAGGAGTCACCTTACGGCGGCTATCCAGGCTCCTCGGAGGACGCTGTCACGTACCCGCGCTCCTGGTCACGGTTCGAGAGCTAACTGAGGCCCTGGAAGCACCGAGTACAGTAGAATAGGCTGTCTAATGAGCACGATTCACATCGAACTACCGGAAAACGTGCTCCTAAGCAACGGGGCAATCGCAGGAGGAGTTCGTGCGCGAGGCCAAGCTCTTCCTCGCCCTCAAGCTGTTCGAGCTTGGCCGTCTGTCGTCGGGGCGGGCAGCGGAGATCTGTGGGATGAATCGCGTTGACTTACTCCTGCTCGCTGGGCGTTCGGGTGGGCCGGTCGCGGACCTCGACGATGCCGAAAGCGAGCGAGAGTTCTCTGCTTGACGGAGCCGTCGGTACTGGCCCGGGCGTGCCTACCTTCAGGTAGGTTTAATCACAAGACACGGCTCCGAGAGTATAGCAATGTCTCGTGTCCACTCTGTTCGTATGAGAGCAGCGCCGATCAGTGACAGAACCTCCTCAGGCGCGATCATGCTTTCAGGCCGCCGCCGCGCGCCAAGATCCACGTCGTCTGAGCCACTCCGGTAGCGAGGACGGCAGACCCTGTTCCAGCACTCCACGGCCTATTCCCCTCGCCTCTCCTGGCGCGACATATGGCCTTTACATCATCTCGCACCGGGATGAAGAGGGGGCATTCGAAGCCGAGAGCGACTTTCCTTCCGCTGTTCAGAATTCCGACAACGGAATCAACCAGCCTACACGGCGAAGAGGAGTCAGAATTCTCTGGGAGTCCGTCGGACCATGCGAACTTACCCCCTGCTATAGAACCGACGTCGACACAGAAAATCTTGAGGTCGTCCATGTATATTCAGCCCTTTCCGCGCCAAGTGGCGCAGCGTGTCACCACCGACACATAGCCCCGTCAAAGACCGGTTCGGTGACTTCCTCGAGGTGTCCCTCAAACTCAGTTACTCGTGAGAGTCCCAGAACCTGGCCAACTCTTCAAGGGAGGCTGGCTGCGGGAGTTTAGGTTCCTTCATCTCGCAAATACCCTCAGAGGTCCCGTTCCGGATAAAACTCCCAACCCACTTTGTCCTATACATGATCACTGCGGATTCCGAGGGCAGGAAGGAGTTGGGATTTAAGGACGACTAACCCGCCCAACTTACTCCACAACGCCCTGCGCAGGCGCCTCGCCTCGCCTAATAATTCGACGATAGAGCGCACGCCCGGCACAGGCCCGGGCGCTACGCCTCTTCGTTTCGTTTGTGCGGAATTCGTGCCGCCCGGCTTGCGGATTCCTCGCCCGGCCGTTCGCGGAGCGGGATTCCTGGCCGTCGAGCGGAAATTCTCCAGGATCTGCCGCAGTAGCCAATTTTCGCCTGCCAGGAACACCATTGTGCAAACGGTGGCTTCAATTGCGTTCCGCAGCCGCCAGAACGCCGAATTTTGCACCGGGAGCGTTTCAGGACCGCCGTTGGCGCTGCACAGCCGCCGTTGGCGTTCCGCGGCCTACGGCAGCGCAATTTTCTTCCGCGTAGCCAAAAATTGGGGAAATCTGCCGGGGCACGTCCTGCCCTTTCGGGGCTGCCGTGGCCCTTTGGGGGCTGCGCTGGCCCTTTTGGGGCTGCCCCAGCCCTTTCGGGGCCGGCATGGCCCTTTGCGGGCTGCCGCAGCCCTTTTCGGGCTGGCCTGGCCCTTCTGGGGCCACCGTGGCCCTTTCCGGGCCAGGGTGGCCCTTTTCGGGCTCGTGCGGCCCTTTGCGGGCCGGCGCGGCCCTAGTTCGGGCTGCCGCCCCCTTCCGGCTCGCCGGGCGGCCGCTCGATGGACGCCACCTCCGCGCGCCGGGGACGGCGCAGGGGACGGCTGCCGAAGGCGATGAGGCCGTCGCCGTGGGCGCCGAAGTGCTGCTTCAGGCCGGCGCGCAGCCGGCTCTCGAGCTCGCGGCCCACGCCTCGCGCCTCTCGCAGCTCGCGTGCCGTCCGGCGCATGCGGCCCGTCTCCCTTGAGAGCCTAACGTCGAGGGCCTTGATCTCCGCCACGACCTCCGCCAGCCGGGCGCACTGCTCAGCCAGGTGCGGCATCTCCTCGCCGCGCTTCGCGAGGGCGGCGGCGAGCGCGTCCCAGGTGCCGACTTCCTGAGCGTAGGACGACTTCGGCATGGACGTTCCTCCCGGCCTGGCATGAACGAAGGTTCGACGACGATGGGATTGTAACAGGAAACTCAGCCCCCGCTCGGCCCGCCTTCCCGGCTGACGACCTTCACAAGCGCCAGCCCGGCCACCGGGATCAGGACGTCGTTGGCGGGCCAGCGATACCTGGGGTCGCCGTGGAAGAGGGCACCGATGGCGGCGATGTAGAGGGCGGCGCCCAGGAAGGCTCCCGCCGCGGCCCGTTGGACGGGCTCTCCCGTGCGAATCGCCCGCGCGAGCAGCAGCAGCGCTCCCCCGATCTCCAGGACGACGAGGAGCCAGTAGCCCACGGCGACGGTGCCTCGGAGGACGGCGAGGGCCGTTGGGTTCCGCTTCAGGAGGTGGTCGTCAGGGAGGGCCTGGACGACCTGGCCGGGGGGCGCTCCCGGCGGCAGGGCCTGGGCGGGTACGGCCTGGGAGGCGTTGACCGTCATGTCGACGATCCCCTCCTCGTGGAACATGAGGCCCAGCTTCTTGGCGAAGAGGCGGGCCGCCTGGCCGGGGTTCTCGCGCATCCAGCGCACGGCCTCCTGCCGGAAGACCCGGTCGCGCTCGAACCAATTTCTGCCGGCGAGCCCGGGGAGCTGCTGCAGGTCGGCCTTGACGCTGTACCACTCGCCGGTCGCCCTAGGATTGTTGCCCATGTAGAGCGTGGCTCCCGAGGAGCTGGTGAGGAAGGAGAAGGTGCCGAAGACCGCATGGTTGCGGAGCGCCCAGGGGAGCATGGCGGCGTGCTGGGCGAGGAGGACGACGAGGGTCTCGGCTGCCACTTTCGTCCAGCTCTTGCGCGCCAGGAGGCCCGCGAGCGGCCAGACGAAGAAGAGGAAGTAGCCGGCGGAGCGGGTGAGCGCCAGCGCGCCCAGGACGAGCCCGCCGGCGATCGCGATGCCCACCCCGCCGATCGTGCGTGGCCGGCTCCAGGACAGCGCCAGGAGGAGGAAGAAGAGGAAGAGGAGCGGCAGGAAGAGATTCTCCGAGGCCAGCAGACAGGGCAGGAGGACGAGGCGCGGATAGACGGCCGCAATCCCCGCAGTCCACAACCCCGCCCGTTCTCCCCCCAGCCGCCGTCCCAGGAGGCCGGCCAGGAAGACCGCGAGGACGCCGCAGGAGACGTTGAGGAGCTTGGCGGCGAAGAGGCTGCGGCCGGAGCGGCGGAGGGCGGCGGCCAGGGCCAGCGGGTAGCCGGGCGGCCAGGTGGCGTCCGGCCGGCCCGGCCGCACTCCATAGACGCCCACGTCCAGGAGGTTCTCCGCCCGGCGGTGATAGGACCAGAAGTCGGAGACCGGCTGGGTGGGGACGAGGACGATGGCCGACACGCGGAGGGCGAAGCCCAGCGCGCAGACCAAGACGAGCTTCAGGAGGAAGCTCTTCACGGGCGGCCGAGGTCGACGCGCCGGGCGCTGTGGACCTCGGGGAGGGCGAGGAGGCGGGCCACGAGGGCATCGTCGGGCTCCTCGTCGAGGCGCAGGACGGCGAGCGCCACCCTCTCGCGGCTCGGCCCGTCGCGCCGCGCGAGCCGCGCGAGATGGATGTCGGCGATGTTGACTCCCGCCTCGCCCAAGAGGGTCCCCAGCTTCCCCACCACCCCGGGGAGGTCGCGGTTCTCCAGCACCAGGAGCTTGCCCTGCGGCTGGAACTCCAGGCGGAAGCCGCCGAAGCGGACGACCCGCGGGTCGCGCTCGCCGAAGAGAGCGCCGTCGAGCTCCACCCGCCGCCCGCCGCCCAAGAGCGTCACCCCCACGAGCTGCGGGTAGTCGGCGGGACCGCTGTGGGTCGAGCGCACGATCTCGATGCCGCGGTTCTCGGCGATCCGCTCGGCGTTGACGTAGTTGACTCCCTCTCCCAGGAAGTTCGCCAAGATGCCCTTGAGGACGGCGATGGTGATCGGCACCCGCAGCGGCTCGTCGATCCCCCAGAGCCCGACCTCGAGCTGCTGCGGGGCGCTGCCCAGGAGCTGGCCTGCCATCCGCCCGAGCCGCTCGCCCAGAGCCAGGTAGGGCTCGACGCGCGGCCCCGTCGAGCGGAAGGGGAGATTGACGGCGGTGACGGTGAGCGATCCGGCGAGCGCCGCCAGCACCATCTCCGCGGTCTCGGTCGAGATGCGCTCCTGCGCCTCGCGGGTCTGGGCGCCGATGTGGGGGGTGGCGACCACCTTGGGATGGCGGACGAGGGCGAGGTCCTTGGGCGGCTCCTCGGACCAGACGTCGAGCCCGGCGCCGGCGAGGCGGCCGCCCTCGAGGGCGGCCAGGAGCGCCGCCTCG
>DATNKQ010000019.1:0-2879 GCA_035603315.1 Thermoanaerobaculia bacterium | reverse complement strand
CACTGAGAAGGCCAGGAAAACCACCGCCCTAAGCCCAGACACCGACTGCCCCTGGGCTGGGGTGCAGGCTCAACCCCTTTCGGCCCGACACCGCGACCCGGCGGGGTGCCCACTGAGTCCGAGCGGGGCTGGAACAGGCCCACCACGACCGAATGACGAACGCGGCGCGTGGCGAGACGTACTCAAATGAACTAAACCGGTGCTCAGAATGACCCGTTCCGGCGCGGCGCCGATGACCGGGGCAGAGATCAGACCGCCGAGCATAGCGGCGGGTGCGCGCGCAAGCTACGCCTGGCGCAGGTCCGGGTCTGCTGTGACACCCCGCAAGAAGCCTCGGTCGTGGACGCGCTCGCCTCGTTCGGTGTGGTGCACGCGGACATGCCCGTGACGCTGGCCAACATCTGGCTCGCCATGCAGGGGCCGGCCTGTTCGGAGGGACCTGCCCGCCAGTGTTTCCCTGAACCGCCGGGGCCTGAAGAGCCGCGGCGCTGCTACAGGTCGTTATGGCCCGGCGGCCCGCGCCTGGAGCTTGGCCCAGGTGTCCCTGAGGCCGAGGGTGCGGTTGAAGACGAGCCGTCCGGGCGTCGAGTCGGGATCCGGGCAGAAGTAGCCGAGGCGCTCGAACTGCACGGTCTCACCGACCGGCAGTTCCGTGAGCGCAGGCTCGACCAGGCACTCCTGGAGCACCGTCTCCGAGTTGGGGTTGAGGTCGGCGTAGAGGTCGCCGTCAGCGCCGGGATCGGGGCGGGTGAAGAGACGGTCATAGATACGCACTTGGGCGGGCACGGCGTGCTCGGACGAGAGCCAGTGCAGCGTCGCCTTCGGCCGGCGCCCGTCGGGGGCGTCGCCGCCGCGCGTCTCCGGATCGTAGGCGCAGCGGAGCTCGACGATCTCGCCGCTCGCGTCCTTGACCACGTCGGTGCAGGTCACGAAGTAGGCGCAGCGCAAACGCACTTCGCGGCCGGGGGCGAGGCGGAAGAACTTGCCTGGCGGGTCCTCCATGAAGTCGTCGCGTTCGATCCAGAGCTCGCGCGCGAAGGGCACCTTGCGTGTCCCGGCCGAGGGATCCTCCGGGTTGTTGACGGCCTCCACCTCCTCGACCTGCCCCTCTGGGTAGTTCTCGATCACGAGCCTGAGCGGGCGCAGGACGGCGAAGCGTCGCAGCGCCCTCCGGTTCAGCACCTCCCTGACCTCGTGCTCGAGCATCTCGATTTCGGCGGCGCTCGTGCCCTTGCCTCCCAGCGAGACCATGTCGAGGAAGTTGCGCAGACCCTCGGGTGGGAAGCCGCGCCGGCGCAGGGCCGAGAGGGTGGGCATGCGCGGATCGTCCCAGCCTCGCACGTGGCCCTCGCTCACAAGCCGCCGTAGGAAGCGCTTCGAGAGCACGGTGTACGTGAAGTTGAGGCGGGCGAACTCGTATTGGTGCGGGCGCGAAGGCACCGGCAGGTTCTCGATCAGCCAGTCGTAGAGCGGTCGGTGATCCTCGAACTCGAGCGTGCAGAGGGAGTGGGTGATGCCCTCGATTGCGTCCGACTGGCCGTGGGCGAAGTCGTACAGCGGATAGATGCACCACTCGTCGCCGGTCCGCGGGTGGGTTGCGTGCAGGATCCGATAGAGCACCGGGTCGCGCATGTTGATGTTGGGCGAGGCCATGTCGATCTTTGCCCTGAGCACTCTGGCGCCGTCCGGAAACTCCCCCGCGCGCATGCGCTCGAACAGGTTGAGGTTCTCATCGATCGAACGGTCGCGCCAGGGGCTGTTCTTGCCCGGCTCTGTGAGGGTGCCGCGGTGCTCCCGGATCTTGTCGGCGGACAGGTCGTCGACGTAGGCCTTGCCGGCCTTGATCAGGTGTACGGCCCAGTCGTAGAGCTGGTGGAAGTAGTCGGAGGCGAAGTAGAGATGCTCGCCCCAGTCGAAGCCGAGCCAGCGGATGTCTTCCTGAATCGAGTCGATGTACTCCTGCTCTTCCCCGATCGGGTTGGTGTCGTCGAAGCGCAAGTGGCAGCGGCCACCGAACTCCTGGGCGATCCCGAAGCTGAGCGCGATCGCCTTGGGGTGGCCGAGGTGGAGGTATCCGTTCGGCTCGGGCGGGAAGCGCGTCACAACCTCCGAGACTCTGCCCTCGCGCACGTCGGCGGCGACGATCTCGCCGATGAAATCGCGTCGTTCGGGAGAGGCTGGAGTGCGGGCGCTGTTGCTCGTCATCTCGATCAGAGTAGTGCAGTACGTCGCCATGTCCGGCGCAGTCCGGGCACTCACGCTCAGGCGACAACCTCACCGCACACCCGGAAGCCGCCGGCATCATCCGGCAGGCGAGCGGCTTCCCGCGCTTTGATGAATTCCCCGGACCTCGCCTCGCTCTGCCTGCCGTCAAGCTTGACCACCCCACGGCATCTGGCAGGTGAAGACAAAGCTCCCGCACCGCGTGGGCGAGACGAGACATCCGCGCAGGCGCTTCTGGCGTCAACGGGAAATATATGGCCGACGCGTAATACTCAGCCAGAAGCTGGCTACGCTCAGCTAGCCAGGCATGCAGCCTCCGGCGCGACTCCGTCCACCCGTCACCACTGCCTACCGGCTTCTCTCTGTCAAACAGACCGCCGCTTCAGGAACCCGAGAGGATCTCGATCCCCGGCGACAGAGCAGCCGGGGATCGCGGGCTCAGAATAAGTCCGCCTGACAAATGGCGGCGACACGGCACCTGCCGCCCGCCCGTCTCAACGACGGCCTTGTGCCACTATGCCAGAAGTCGCGTAGAGTAGCGAACGAATCTTTGCGAGATAAATCATCGCGCCTAACGCCGATTTTGCGTGGCTCGCAATCGCGCTAAAGCGACCGCGCGTCGGGCGCAGAGTACCCAGTTATGGACGCTGCCTATC
>DATNKQ010000017.1:0-7769 GCA_035603315.1 Thermoanaerobaculia bacterium | reverse complement strand
CGGAAGGCTTGCGGCGGCCGCGGCCGGCGCCGCCGCCACGGTGGCGGGGGCACGCGCTGGCGCGCCGCTCTTGCGCGCGAAGAGGAAGTAGGAGAGCCCGCCCAGGACGGCCAGGGCGAGGACCGCCGCGTAGAGGAGCATCCGGCTGGGGCGCTCGTCCACCCGCACCTCGCCCACGGCGGCCACCGCCTCGACGGCGGCGGGACCGTTGGACGGGGAAGGGGCGGCGGCCGGCATCGCCGGCGGCGGCGGGATGGCCGCGGGCGGCGGGGTGACCCGGGATGGGCGCGCCGGCTCCGGCGGCGTCGGAGCCGGCGGAGTCAGCACTTCCGGCGCCGGCATGTCGAGCAGCCGGTGCATGTAGGCGGCGAGGTCGGTCAGGCTGGGGGCGGGCTTCAGGGCGTAGAGGATCGACTCGATCCGCGCCTGCATCTCGCCGGCGCTGGGGAAGCGGTCGCCGGGCTCGTGCGCGAGGGCCTTCTGCACCACCGCGTCGACCTCCGGCGGCACGGCGGGGGCCACCGCCCGCGCCGAGCGGGTGCGGCCGTCGCGCACCGCCTCCAAGACCGACATCTCGCTGTCGCCCGGGAAGAGCCGCTCGCCGGTCAGCATCTCGAAGAGGATGGCGCCCAGCGAGAAGATGTCGGAGCGGGCGTCCACCGGCTTGCCCCACGCCTGCTCGGGAGACATGTACTGGAGCTTCCCCTTGAGGGCGCCCATCTGCGTCTGGCTGGCCTTCGACACCGCCTTGGCGATGCCGAAGTCGCACAGCTTGATGTCGCCCTCGAAGGTGATGAGGACGTTCTGCGGCGAGACGTCGCGGTGCACGAGGCCGAGCTCGCGGTCCTCGAAGTCGCGCTTGCGGTGGGCGTAGTCGAGGGCGCTCGCCAGGCGCCCCGCGATGAGGAGCGCGAGGCCGAGCGGCATCGGCATGTCGCGCTTGCGGCCGGCGTTCAGGATCGAGCGCAGGTCCTTGCCCTCGACGTACTCCATGGCGATGTAGTAGTCGCGGCCGATCTTGCCCAGGTCGTAGATGTGGATGATGTTGGGGTGGGAGAGCTGGGCGGCCAGCTTCGCCTCGTCGATGAACATGCCGACGAACTCGGAGTTGTCGGTCAGGTGGGGGAGGATCTTCTTGATCGCCACCGTCTTCTGGAAGCCCTCGACCCCGCGCATGCGCGCTTTCCAGACCTCCGCCATGCCGCCAGTGGCGATCTTCTCCTGCAGGGTGTACTGGCCGAACCGCTCGCCCGGCTCGCGGCCCTCGGGGACGATCTGCACCGGCTGGGTGGCGGCCGCGCGGGCGCCGACCCGCCGCTCCGGCGTGGACGGGCGGAAGGCCGCCGGCGGCGCGGGCGGAGGAGGTGCCGGCGCCGGGCGCGCGGGCGCGGCGGCGAAAGGCGCCGGCGTCGGGCGGCCCTCGGACCTGCGGTGCGTCCGCGCCAGCTCCTCGATGGCGGAGAAGTCGAAATCGGGCGGCTTCGCCGGCGCCTTGCGCACGGCGGTGCTGTCGGCGACCGGCGCGACCGGAATGGGCGCGACCGGAGCCCTGGCGCTGGGAGCGGGTGCCGGAGCCGGCGCGGCGGCTACCGCGCTCGGAGGGGGCGGCGCCGTCGGAGGGATCGCGGCGGCTGGAGGTGGAGCTGGCGTGGCTGAAGATGGCGGAACGGACGGCGCGGGGGTCCGCGGTGGGGCGGGCTTCGCCGCCGGGCGCGGCGGCGCGCCGAGGCCGGAGAGGGTGCGGCTGATCAGGGCGTCGAGGTCGTCGCCGGGCTTCGCCGCGGTCGGAGGGGTCGGCGCCGGCCGCCGCGCGGCCGCCGTCACGCGCGGTCCCAGGACGCCGGAAAGGGTCTGCTCGAGCTTGCGCTCCATCTCGGTCTCGGAGTGGGATTTCGCCGGCGTCCTGACGCCCCCGCTGCCCCCTGCCGATTGACTCGCGCCGGCCGCCGTCACCTCGCTCTCGACCTCCGCCAGCATCTCGCCGAAGATGTCGCGAGAGGTGAGCTTGTGCTCGGGACCGACCGCCGCCGCCGCCGGGGCCTCGCGCCGCGCCGCCAGGACCCGCCGCACGACGCTGCGGAGCTCCTGGGAGGTGAACGGCTTGGTGAGAAGCTCGTCCGCCTCCAGGCCGCCGGTCCCCGTCTCCACGGCGTTCTCGGCCAGGAGGGCGACGACGCCCGGCCCCCCGGCGCTGCGCGAGAAAGAGCTCGCGACCACTTCGATTCCCGGGATCTCGGCGCTCACCAGGACGAGGTCCGGCGCCTCCGAGGCCGCGGCCTGCAGCGCCTCGGCCTGGCTGTGGACCACCCGCACCTTCCACCCTTCGGGAGCGAGGGCTTCGCTGATCCGCTCGATGTAGCGGTTTTCCTGCTCGACGACAAGGATCGACGGCATACGGATCTCCCGGGGTGGTGACCTGCGTTTTTAGCACTCCCTCCCCCCGCAGTCAATCGGCGGAGCTCGAAAGCTCTTGAGTTTTGAGAGAGTTATGGTAGGTTTTCTACCTTGACCGATCCGGGAGTCGCGAATGTCTGGGCATAGCAAGTGGGCAACGATCAAGCACAAGAAGGCGGCGACGGACGCTCGCCGCGGCAAGCTGTTCACCAAGATCCTGCGCGAGATCACCGTCGCCGCGCGCCTCGGCGGCGGCGATCCCAAGTCCAGCCCCCGCCTGCGTGCCGCGGTCCTCGAGGCGCGCAGCAACAGCGTCCCCGGCGACACCATCGAGCGCGCCATCAAGAAGGGGACGGGCGAGCTGGAGGGCGAAGCCTACGAGGAGGTCATCTACGAGGGCTACGGCCCCGGCGGCGTCGCGGTGCTGGTCGAAGGGGTGACCGATAACCGCAACCGCACCGCCTCCGAGGTCCGCAACCTTTTCGCCCGCCATGGGGGCAGCCTGGGAGCCAACGGCTGCGTCGCCTGGATGTTCACCCGCAAGGGACACTTCGTCATCGAGCAGAGCGCCATGGACGAGGAGAAGTTCATGGAGCTCGCCCTCGACCTCGGCGCCGACGACATCGCCACCGAGGACGACTACGAGATCTTCACCGCGGTCGAGGACTTCAACCGCGTCCAGGAGGAGCTCGAGCGCCGCGGCGTGCCGCTCTTGGTCAAGGAGCTGGCGATGATCCCCAGCACGACGGTGGCCGTTGCCGCCGAGCGCGCCAAGTCGATCCTGCGCCTGATGGAGGTCCTGGAGGACCAGGACGACGTGCAGAACGTCTGGGCCAACTTCGACGTCGACGAGAAGGTCGCGGCGGCGCAGTAGCCTCCGCCCCCATGCTCATCCTGGGGCTCGATCCGGGCAGCGTCCACACCGGTTTCGGCCTGCTCGAAAGACAGGGGTCGACGCTCAAGGCCGTGGACGCCGGGCGTTTCTCCTGCCCGCCGGGCCTGGCGCTGCCGGGCCGGCTCGCCCTCCTCGCCGCGGCCTTGAGCGAGCTCCTCGCGCGGCGCCGCCCGGACCTGGCGGTCCTGGAGTCGCCGTTCCACGGCATGAACGTCCACTCGCTCATCGTGCTGGCGCAGGCGCGAGGCGCGCTCCTCGCGGTCGTCGCCGGCCACGGCGTCGAGGTCAAGGAGTACAGCCCCGCCGAGGTCAAGGTGGCGGTCACCGGCAGCGGCCGCGCCGGCAAGGACCAAGTGGCGCGGATGGTGCGCCTGCTCCTGGCCCTCGACGGCCGCGGCGCCCTGGCGAGCGACGCCACCGACGCCCTGGCGGTCGCCATCTGCGGCGCGCAGCGCTTGCGCATGGACCGCATCGCGGCCCTGCAGTCGGCGGCCGAGTGATCTTTAACCCGACAGACGAATCGCGGTAGAGTGAGTCATGGCCTTTCAGGGGTCGTTGAAGGAGCTGCCGCTTCCCGACATCATCCAGCTGGTCTCGGTTTCCGGTAAGACCGGCGTCTTCTCGTTGAAGCGCGACGGCGACTCGACGGGCGAGATCTACCTGCGCGGCGGCCACATCGTGCACGCGCAGATCGGCGACCTCAAGGGCGAGGAGGCGGTCTATGAGCTCGCCATCTGGCCGGAGGGCGACTTCGTCTTTACTCCTGGCCGCGAGACCGAGCTGACCACCATCCAGAAGTCCAATACCAACCTGCTGATGGAGGCGGCGCGCCGCATCGACGAGTGGCAGGTGCTGGCGAAGCGCATCCCTTCGACCCGCCTCGTCCCCGTCTTCACCCACCAGGCCAGCCACACCTCGGTGTCGCTGACGGCGCAGGAATGGGGACTGGTGTGCAAGATCGACGAGCGGCGCTCGATCGAGGAGATTGCCATCGGCCTCGACATGAGCCCGTTCGAGGCCTGCAAGCTCCTCTACGGCTTGCTCACCTCGGGCCTGGTGACTTTGAAGGAGGACCTCTCCCGGCTGCGCACCGACCGCCTCCTCAAGATGTCGCCCGAAGATCTCGCCAAGATCGCCGACGGCGTCCACCAGCAGGCGAAGAGCCTGCTCTCGGGCCACAACAAGCAGGCCGACCTGGAGATCACCTTCCGCATGAGCAAGGCCGAGATGGAAGCCGGGCGGGGAACGGAGGCCGTCCTCGACCTCGTCCGCGCCGAGGAGAAGGTGGTGTCGGCGGCCCTGGGTCCCAATCAATCCAAGGTTTTCCTCGACCGTGTCGCCCATCTCCTCGAGCGCTGAGTTGCCTTGAGAGCGCCGCGGTCCCCGGTACTCCTCCTCCTCCTGGCGCTCTGCGCCCTCCCTGCCCGCGGTCAGGAGCCGCCGGCGCCTCCCGAGTCGCCGCCTCCGCCCCCGCCGGCGGCCGTCCCGCCGCCCGCCCAGCCGGCGCCTCCCGCGCCTCCCACATCTCCCGACGTCGGCTTGGGCGGCCAGCAGCCGCCGGGAACCGAGGGGGTGACGAGCACCCGGCCCCGCGACCAGTTCCTGCCCCGGCTCGACGTCTACTTCCCCGAAGGCGACCTCGACCTGCGGGTCAACCGCCTGGTCAACAAGGTCTTCTTCGAGGGTCAGGTCAAGTACAACTTCGTCAGCGGCGACATCTCGGCCTTCCTCCGCTACCGCTACTACGGCTACCGGAGGATCACCCAGTTCACGGTCTTCGACGCCATCTCGTTCCCCACCATCGACCGTTTCTCCAGCGACTTCGACCGCGTGCGGGGCGCCCTCATGCTCTTCGAGTGGCCGCACGACTACAGCCGCCGCACCTTCGCCCTGGTCGAGGTCGACCGCATCGCCTCCAACCGTCCGGAGCAGCAGTTCAACAACAACCGGACCAACAACTTCGTCCGCGTGGGCTACCAGCTCGGGACCCCCAACGACTCGCGGATGAACGCCATCGTCGGCGAGTCCCGCGCCATCACGCAGAGCCTGTTCACGGCAGTCCAGGAGATCGGCCCGGGCGGCTTCGGGCTGACCGCCGCCGCCACCTACGGCTTCGACTTCCTGGCCGGCGACTTCCGCTACGTGCGGACCGAGGCGGAGGCGCTGAAGCGGTTCGACGTCTCGGACAATACCTTCCTGGTCGGCCGGGTGCACAACGGCAGCTTTCCTTACAAGATGAAGATCCGCGGGCCGGACGTCGCCCCCCTGGATCAGTACTCGATCCCACGGAGCGAGTTCTTCGCTCTCGGCGGGCGGGACAAACTGAGGGGCCTGAAGCACGACGACAGCGGCAGCGAGGAGCTCCACACCACCTGGGAGTACTTCTTCCCCTGGTTCCTGGGCGCCCACCGTGACTTTCTCCACGCCGAGTGGCAGAATTGGTACTGGATCATTTACGCTGGTTACGGAACGGTGGGCTTCGACCGCAAGGTCTACTCCGATTTCAATGCCTACATTCCTGACGTCGGGCTCGGCTTCGAGTCGTCCGTCCGGCTGAAGGGGAAGTTTCGCTTCTTTGTCTCCGGAATCGTGGCACGGACCTTGAAAGGGAATGGAGGGGTGGAGGCGCGTTTTTCGGTCAAGTCGTACCGCTGAAGAAGAGAGGGCTTGGCGGGTTCGGACCGAGCGACGTTCCCAAGAGTTCGTTTGGCCACAGGCTGTTCATTTCGCGGGGGCAAGGGCCCCTGGCGTTCAGGCTCAGAGCCGGAGGAGAGAAATGAAGCGAAAATTTGTTCTTTTAGCGATGCTGCTGGGCCTCGTACCCGCCCTGGCATTCGCCGGAGATGATGCCAACGCTCCGACGGTGACGGGCGAGACGGGGTTGTTCACCCTGTTCACCGGCGACACATTGCCACAGGGAGGGGTCTCGTTTTCGCTGTATTACAACAACTATGACCGCGTCCTGAAGTTCA
This sequence comes from Thermoanaerobaculia bacterium, assembly GCA_035603315.1. Lineage (GTDB taxonomy): Bacteria > Acidobacteriota > Thermoanaerobaculia > Multivoradales > UBA5704 > DATNKQ01. The sequence continues at coordinate 1,508 of DATNKQ010000017.1, read as the reverse complement.
AGAACTTCGACCTGCAAGCCTTCAACAGCAACAAGAAGGTCGGCGACTTCGAATGGAACGTCGGTAGCGCCAGCCTGGGCTTCGGGATCACCAACCGGTGGGAGCTGTCGGTCATGGTCCCCTACGAGGACTACGGGTTCCACAAGGACCCGGTGGTCACGGACTTGACCCAGCACGGCATCGGCAACGTCCGGCTGGGCACCAAGTTCCGCCTCTACGGGGAGCCGGGGGAGAACGGCAGCGCCCTGGCGCTGAACGGCTTTGTAGAATTTCCCACCGGCAAGCGCGAAGTGGCCACCCACGAGACCGGCTACGGCGTCGGCCTCGACTGGAGCACCGGCAACTGGGTCGTCAACGTCGGCTACCGCGACCCGGGCGCGACGTCCGGCGGCCCCGGCGCCTTCATCGATCCGCTGACCGGCGCTCTCGTCCTCGATCCCCAACGGCGGGACGTCTCCCGCCAGGTGCTGGCGGGCATCGGCTACGCCGGCCGCGTCTCCGACCGGCTGGACTGGATCACCGAGGTCAACGGCACCTTCAACAACCGGCGCAACGACGAGATCGGCTACAAGGACTCCTACGACGCATTGACCGGCGGCCGCCTCTGGCTGGGCGACCCCCAGCGCTGGGCCTTCAACTTCGCCCTGCGCCTGGACCTGAACCAGCTCAGCTCGATCAGCGACCACTGCCCGCTGGGCGGCCTCGTCGGCCTCACCTACTTCCCGCGCTTCGTGAAGGAGGCTCCGCCGCCGCCGCCGCCGCCACCTCCTCCGCCACCGCCACCGCCGCCGCCGCCGCCACCCGAGCCGCCGCCACCACCGCCTCCACCGCCGCCGCCACCCCCGGCGCCGGCGCCCAAGCCTGAGGAGCGGGTGACGGTCAACTTCACCCCGGGCAGCGCGCGTCTCTCGAACATCGCCAAGGCGAAGCTCGACGAGGTGGCCCTCAAGATGAAGCAGGATCCGTCGCTCCGCGCCCAGGTGCTCGGCTACTCGGACACCAAGGGCTCGCAGACGGCCAACCAGCGGATCAGCGAGCAGCGCGCCCAGGCGGTCAAGAACTACCTGGTCACGCGGCACGGCATCGATCCCAGCCGTATCACCACCGAGGGCAAGGACGGCCAGGACTCGACCGGCAACCCGGCGGAGGATCGCCGCGCGGTCGTCATCCTCACCGCCCAGTAGGCTCTACTGCAACATTCGCGGTCGAAGGCCCCGCCAGCCGGCGGGGCCTTTTCTTTGGCGCCAGGGGGAAGCGGGGGCCGGCGTCCCGGCAGGGCCCGGAGCCGCCGACGAATCGATATCATTCCGGGACTTGGATATCGTCCCGGAGCCCGGGAAATCATTCCCGCCCTCGGGAAATAACTCCCGACCTCGGGAAACAACTCCCGACCTCGGGAAACAACTCCCGACCTCGGGAAATCACTCCCGGGCTCGGGAAACAACTCCCGACCTCGGGAAATAACTCCCGACCTCGGGAAATCACTCCCGGCCTCGGGAAACAACTCC
>DATNKQ010000011.1:0-10120 GCA_035603315.1 Thermoanaerobaculia bacterium | reverse complement strand
TGGAGGTGCCGCCGGCTCACGGACCGGCGGGCGAGGTGGCGAGCTATCTCTACGTCGAGGGGATCGTCACCGGCTTGGGGGCGACGCCGGTGGGCCTCGACCGCGGACAGATCGGCGACACCCGCGTCCTCGACCTGCGGCGGGTGGGCGGGCGGGTGCTCCTGGAGGAGCCCAACCTGCGCTTTCGCGCCCTCTCCCGCGACGCCGACGAGCGGCGGACGGTGCGCGAGTCGTTCGCCACCTCGGTCCTCTGGGGGGCCGACGTGGCAGCCCTCGACGTTGACGGCCGGGCGCTGGTCGATTTCACCCCCTTCGTCCTGCGCGACAGCCACGGCATCGTCCCCGCGCTCAAGGCCACCGGCCAGGGAGGTTGGTCGCTCGATCCCGGGCGCAGCGCCCTCGACCTCGAGAACACCCTCTCCTTCCCCGAGAACCTGGAGTTCGAGGCCCTCCTCACCTACCAGTCGGCCGAGCCCGGCGCCCTCGTCACCCGCACGGCGCCGGTGCCGGGGGCGATGACGCTCGTCGCCCACCAGTCGCTCCTGAAGCTGCCGGACGACGGCTACCGGCCGCGCGCCTTCGACCCCCGGACCGGCTTCTTCGCCGTCGAGTTCTCGGACTTCGCGGCGCCGCTCACCGCGCCGCTCGAGACCGCCTGGATCTCCCGCCACCGGCTGGAGAAGGTCGATTCGGCGGCGGCCCGCTCGCCGGTCAGGAAGCCCCTCGTCTACTACGTCGACTCGGGAGCGCCCGAGCCGGTCAGGAGCGCCCTCGTCGAGGGGGCGAGCTGGTGGAAGGAGGCCTTCGACCGCGCCGGCTTCGTCGACGCCTTCAGGGTCGAGGTGCTGCCGCCGGGGGTCAACCCCATGGACGCGCGCTACAACGTCATCCAGTGGGTGCATCGCGCCACCCGCGGCTGGTCCTACGGCGGCGGGGTGACCGATCCCCGCACCGGCGAGATCGTCAAGGGGTTCGTCACCCTCGGATCGCAGCGCATCCGCCAAGACGTCCTCCTCTTCGAGGGCCTCGTGGGCGCCGACAAGACCGGCAGCGGCGCGCCCGACGATCCCGTCAAGGTCGCCCTCGCCCGCATCCGCCAGCTGGCCGCGCACGAGGTCGGCCACAGCCTGGGGCTGGAGCACAACTTCGCCGCCAGCACCTACGGCCGCGCCTCGGTGATGGACTACCCGGCGCCGCTCGTCGGCATCACCCAGGCGGGCGAGATCGACCTCTCGGACGCCTACGCGGTAGGGATGGGGGCCTGGGATCTGCAGGCCATCCGCTGGGGCTACAGCCAGTTCCCGCCCGGCACCTCGGAGGCCGCCGAGGCGGCGGCGCTCGACGCCATCGCGCGCGACGGCCTCGCCCGCGGCCTCGTCTTCCTTACCGATCAGGACGCGCGGCCGGCGGGAGGAGCCGAGCCGCGCGCCAACCTGTGGGACAACGGCCCCGACCCCGTCGCCGGCCTCGAGCAGGCGCTCGCCGTCCGCCGGCTCGCCCTCTCCCGCTTCGGCGAGCGGAACATCGGCCGCGGCCGGCCGCTCGCCCTCCTGCAGGAGGTGCTGGCTCCCGTCTACTTCCACCACCGCTACCAGCTCGACGCCGCCGCCAAGGTAGTGGGCGGGCTGGAGTACAGCTACGCGCTGCGCGGCGACGGGCAGCCGCCGGCGCGCCCGGTGGCCGGCGACCGCCAGCGGCGGGCCCTGGCGACGCTCGCCGGCATCCTTCAGCCGGCCGCCCTAGACCTCCCGGAATCGGTGCTCGCCCTCCTCCTGCCACGGCCGGCCGGCTACCACGAGAACGTCGAGATGTTCGGCGGCGCAACCGAGCCCGCCTTCGATGCCCTGGGGGCCGCCGCTACCGCTGCCGACCAGGTGGTGGCCGCCCTCCTCCAGCCCCAGCGGGCGGCCCGCCTCGTCGACTTCCACCGCCGCGATCCTTCCCTCCCGGGCCTCGAAGCGGTGCTGGACACCCTGGTGCGGTCGACCTCCGGCGGCGGGAAGGGTGAAGGCCGGCGACAGGCCGAGCTGCGGCGGGTCGCCCAGTGGGTGGTCGTCAACGGTATGCTCCGCCTCTCCCGCGACCACGGCGCTACCCCGGGCATCCGCGCCCGCGTCGACGGCGAGCTGGCGCGCCTGCGGCAGCGGCTGCAGACGGGCCAACCGCAGGGGGGACAGGGCGAGGAGGCGGCGCACCGCCGGTTCCTGGCGGCGGAGATCGCCCGCCACCTCGACCGCCGCGAGGCGGACGCCGGCAAGCCCGCCGATCCCCCGCCGCCACCGCCCGGCATGCCGATCGGCGCGGCTCTGGGTACCGCGGCGCCGGAGACGCTGGGCGGTTGCTCGTGGGGAGAGTAGGGATGGAGGGGGAGGGCCGGAGTGGGGTGGTGGTGGCGGCGATTCTCGCTGCGCTTTTCCTCGCCGCCGCCGCCGCTCCTGCTCCGCCTGCCGCCCCCTCCCCGGCCGCGCGCCTCAAGGTGAAGGTGCTGGCGACCCATCCGCACGATCCGCAGGCCTACACCCAGGGCCTGGTCTGGGACGGCGGCGCGCTCTACGAGAGCGCCGGCCTCTACGGCCGCTCCAGCCTGCGCCGCGTCGCGCCGGCGACCGGCCTGGTCGAGCGCCGCATCGACCTCGCGCCCGGCTTCTTCGCCGAGGGCCTGGCGCTGGTGGGGAAGCGGCTCGTCCAGCTCACCTGGCAGGAGGGGATCGCCTTCGCCTACGACCGCGACAGCTTCGCGCGGGTGGGGGAGTTCCCCTACCAGGGGGAGGGCTGGGGGCTGTGCTACGACGGCCGGCGGCTGGTGATGAGCGACGGCAGCGATCGCCTGAGTTTCCACGACCCCGTCACCTTCGCCGCTGTGGGTGGGATCGGCGTCACCCTGGACGGGATGCCGGCGCGGGCGCTCAACGAGCTCGAGTGCGTCGGCGGCTTCGTCTATGCCAACGTCTACCAGACCGACCGCATCCTGAAGATCGACCCGCGGAGCGGCCGGGCGGTGGCGGAGATCGACGCCTCCGGGCTGTTGTCGGAGACGGAGCGGGCGGCGGCCGAGGTCTTGAACGGCATCGCCTGGGACCCGCGCTCGCGGCGCTTCTGGATCACCGGCAAGCTGTGGCCGAAGATGTTCGAGGTGGAGTTCGTGCCGGCCGGGAAATGAGGCCCTTACGCCACCGGGGCTTCGACCTTCAGCATGCGGCCCCACGCCAGGCGCAGGTTCTCGGGCAGCTCCAGGTCGGGGAAGATGTCGCGCACCTCGTCGCGCGTCACGTACATCCAGATGTCGTCCCACTGCGCGTAGCGCAGCAGGTTGGAGATCGCCCAGGCGCGCTCCCGGCCGGTGCCCTGGCGGAGGATGCGGCGGAGCTCGTCGCCCGTCACCCGCTCCTCGGGGAAGAAGTAGAGGAAGTCGCCGCCGTCGCCTTTCCTTCCCGGACTTTGCATGGTGGGTCGAGTATAGCCATCTCGCCGCGATTGGCCAACCGCGTATTCGTGTTTCCGTAGCGCCCCCACCTGTGGGGGGCGCTCCTCAACTTGACCCGGAGCCGGGGGGTTAGCTACATTTCCCGGGCGTTCGAAGCGTTCGAGTCGTTCGGGCGGGCATAACTCAGCTGGTAGAGTGCAAGCTTCCCAAGCTTGATGTCGCGGGTTCGAGTCCCGTTGCCCGCTCCATTTCGTGTCTCTAATCCGGTCGCGCCATGTCGATGTTTCGCCGTCGAGATCCCGAGCCCTCCCGCCCCTCTGCCGGCGCCGCTTCCGGCGCCCTGGAGAGGGACGGGCGGACGCGGATCGCGCCGGGCTCCAAGGTGACCGGGGAGATGGGCGGCGCGACCGAGCTGCTCATCGACGGCGAGGTGGAGGGGACGGTCAAGGTCGAGGCCGACGTCGTCGTCGGGCCGACCGGGATGGTGCGCGGGCCGATCGCCGCGCGGGTGGTCAGGGTGCTGGGGCGGGTGGTGGGCGACGTGCGCGGCTCGGAGCGGGTGGAGGTCGAGCCCGGGGGGACCCTGGAGGGAGACATCGCGGCGCCGCGGGTGGTCATCGCCGAGGGCGCCTTCTTCACCGGTAAGGTGGAAATGAAAGGCGAATAGTGCGGATCGGAATACCCAAAGAGGTCAAGGATCACGAGTACCGGGTGGGGATGATCCCCGCCGGCGTCCACGCCCTCGTCCGGGGCGGCCACCAGGTCTGCGTCCAGCAAGGCGCGGGGGTCGGCAGCGGCATCCCCGACGCTCAGTACTCCGAGGCGGGAGCGGAGATGGTGCCCGACGCGGCGGCGGTCTGGGGCCGCGCCGACATGGTGGTCAAGGTCAAGGAGCCGATCCCCCAGGAGTACGACCTCCTGCGCCCGGGGCAGACGCTCTTCACCTACCTCCACCTGGCGCCGCTGCCGGTCCTCACCGACGTGCTGCTGCAGCGCGAGGTGACCGGCATCGCCTACGAGACGATCGTCGACGCCGAGGGGCGGCTGCCGCTCCTGACGCCGATGTCCGAGGTGGCGGGGCGGATGGCGGTCGTCGTCGGGGCGAGCTTCCTGCAGAAGATCCACGGCGGCCGCGGCACCCTGCTGCCGGGGGTTCCCGGCGTGCCGCCGGGCGACGTGGTGGTGATTGGCGGCGGCATCGTCGGCGTCAACGCCATCAAGATGGCCCTCGGGCTGGGGGCGAGCGTCACGCTCCTCGAAACCAACCTCGACCGCATGCGCTACATCGACGACGTCTTCCACGGCGACGTCATCACGCTCGCCAGCAACCACCACAACCTGATGGCGGCGCTACGGCGCGCCGACCTCTTGATCGGCGCCGTCCTGATCCCCGGCCGCGCGGCGCCCAAGCTCGTCACCCGCGAGATGCTCAAGGTGATGAAGGAGGGAGCGGTGATCGTCGACGTGGCGGTCGATCAGGGCGGCTGCTTCGAGACCACCCATCCCACCACCCACTCCGACCCGGTGTACGTCGTCGACGGCATCGTCCACTACTGCGTCGCCAACATGCCGGGCGCGGTGCCCCGCACCTCGACCTTCGCCCTCAACAACGCCACCATGCCCTACTCGCTGGCCCTCGCCAACAAGGGGATGGAGAAGGCCGTCCGCGACGACCCCGGCCTCCTGGCCGGGGTCAACACCTACCGCGGCCACATCACCTGCCAGCCGGTCGCCGACTCGCTGGGGCGCGAGTACCGGGCGCTGGAGACGCTGCTGTAGAAAACGGGGGAGGAGCCATCCTCCCTCGTCCTCCCGAGGCGCCGGCTCAAGCCGTGCGTAATCGAAGACAGACCTTGTCATATTTCGAGTGACTCTCCAAGAATAAAATTTCGGAAATGCTGTATGCTAGGGGCTTCTTCTGTAGGAGAACATCCATGGGCATCAAGCGTCTCTACCGAACTCTCTTCACCGTCCTCCCCCTCCTCGCCTCTGCACCAGCAGGCGCCGTCCTAACATGCTCGACGTCACCGCCGCAGCAGCCGATGTTCCCACCCGCGCCTGCCGCCTTTACCCACAGCGCCGTGAAGGACGGCAACTGGAACGACGCCACCACCTGGGATGCGGGCGTTCCGGGCAACGGCGCGATCGTTTCTATACCCAGCCCCCGACACGTCACCGTCACCAGCCAGGAGACCTCACGCCTGCGCTTCGTCCAGGTCAATGGCCAATTGACGATGTGGATCCAAGGCAGCACCCGCCTGTTCGTCGATACGCTCCTGGTCGCCTCAGGCGGACTTTTCGGCATCGGCGATCCTACCCATCCAGTCAAGGCGGGCAACGTGGCGGAACTCGTCTTCATCAGTTGGAACGGCAATCCCATCAACGACCCTGCCGCTACCTGCGTGCCCGCCTCTTCTTGCTGGGACCCACTCGAACAGAGCCGGGGCTTCATCTCGATGGGCCAGGTGCGCATCTACGGCGAGATTAAGACCCACATGGTCCCCATGACTGCCGACGCGCTCAAGGGTTCGACCTCGCTCACCGTAGACAGCGCTCCCTCCAACTGGAAGCCGGGCGATCAGATCGTCCTCACTGGCTCGTATTTCCAGCGCGTGGCGACTCCCACCTCGTCGCAGGACGAGAGGCTGACCATAACAGCGATCTCCGGATCAGCGATGAGCTTCTCGCCCCCTCTGGTGTACGACCACGTGCGGCCGCGGAGCGACCTCCACCTCCACGTCGCGAACCTCACTCGCAATGTTGTCTTCCGTTCTGAGTCGACAAATATTCCGCTGCGTGGGCACGTCATGTTGATGAACGGTGACGTGGACATCCGCGACGTCGCCCTGGTCAACCTGGGACGCACCGACAAGTCGAGACCTCTCAACGATTTCTTGGTAACTCTCTATACCGACCCGCCAAGCACCACCGCTACCGACTATTCGATCGCCTCGCAGACTGCCAACCTGGCGACGAACCGCCGGGGCCGCTACTCTCTTCACTTCCACCTCAACGGCACCCTCCCCGGGTCGCCTCCGCCGTCGAAGGTCTACAACTCGGTGGTTGACGGCACGGTCGGTTGGGGTTTCGTCAGCCACAGCAGTCACGTAGACTTCCAAAACAACGTCGCCTACAACTTCACCGGCGCGGGCTTCGTCACCGAGTTCGGCGACGAGCTGGGCAACTTCACCAACAACATCGCCATCCGCGGAATCGGCAACGGCGAGTACCGGCCGTTCCGCATCGTTTTCGCCAATCCCGCGCGCCCGCAGCCGTTGGCCGACTTCGCCTTCAGCGGCGATGGCTTCTGGTTCCAGGGGCCGGCGGTGCAGGCGACCAATAACGTCGCTGCCGGCTGCGACGGTGCCGGAATGATCTGGCACACCACGGGCTCGCCGGATCCGCTCAACCGCTTCGACGCCGGCGGCGGCCGGATGCACGACTGCTACACGGGCTTCTCCAAAAATGCGGTACAGCCGGTCTATGCGAGCTTCCCAGACCTGGCCTCTTTCGCGCCCCGCCACTGGGACCACAGCGTGACAGATGAGCGGTTGGTCATCTCCGACCTACCGATCCTCGGATGCGACGGCTTCGAGGCGTACGGGAACCTGGTAGGCTTCCGCCTCCGATTCAACAACGCCGGCAACGGCGCCTGGTACACTGAGGACCCCTTCAACTTCGACCTTCACATCACGCCGCTGTTTGCCAGCCGAATGCGGGAGAAGGTGAACAACCTCAAGCTGTGGAACAACGAGCAGGGATTCAGCATCCGGTACAGCGCGAACTCCGACTGGCAGACGATTGCGAACGTCAATCGGCTTGATTACCCAGAGACCCCGTTGGACGAAGGCGGCAAGACGGGTCTCCACTATGCTGGCGCCGAGACCAATCAGTCCATTCAAAGCACCACTTTCAGGGACCTGACCATCGACGGGTACGAAGTGGCGGGCTGGATCGAGGACCCGGGGAATCCCAACTTCAACGCCCGCGGCGACATTACCTTTTCGGGAACGAAGAGCTACCTGAACTACGCCAACTACGATACCTGGGACCCGAATCCGTCCCTTCCGTGCCCGACGCCAACCGTCGTGGGCGTGGTCAACACTGGTGCTACCAGCCGGCGAATCGATCTCATGGTCAACGCCAACCAAAAGCGATACTTGGTGCGCTTCCGGCTCAACGGCGACCAGCAGTGGAGGTACGCGACCTCGACGACCACTTCGGTCAACCTGACGGGCCTGGCGACGGGGAAGACCTACACCTACCGCGTGATCGCCGGATGCAACGACACGACGACCAACAAGGAGACCAGGCCGTCTGGCTATACGACGGATGCGACCTTCAACGTATTCTAGCGAGGCAAGAGAGCCGTGTCAGAACCGCTGCATGATGCTGCGCAGCTCTTCATAGGCTTTCGTTTCAGCGAGACCTGGAGAATCGGCGGCCCAGGGCCGCCGTCGACGATCTCCAAATAGGTCTTCTCGACTTCGCGCTCAGCGAAGGCGCGCGACGGCAACCTCGCCGTCGCCGACTCCGGCAACAACCGGGTGTCGCCGTGGAAGCTGGTGGATGGAGACCGATCAACTTTTCGACGTCTTCTTCTTGGGGACCTTCGCCCCCTCCTTCCTAGCCTCCGATAGTCCGATGGCGATCGCCTGCTTGCGGCTGGTGATCTTCTTCCCCGACCCGGAGCGCAGCGTCCCTTTCTTCTTCTCGTGCATCGCGCGCTCCACCTTCTCGCCGCTCTTCTTCCCATACTTCTTCGTCCCGCTCGATTTCTTTTCCGGCATGGCTCTCCTGCTGCTTTTTGCGAAGTCCGTTTCTGCTTCCCGAAACCGTGAGAATTGCAAGGCTTATGCCTTGGGGAAGACCCTCCCCGTCACCCCCGCCCAGAGCTCCCGCAGGTCCGCCGGCGGGGGCGCTTCGAAGGCCATCCCTTCTCCCGTCGCCGGATGCCGGAAGGCGAGGCGCCAGGCGTGGAGGGCGGGACGGGGGAAGTCTCGCAGCTGCGGCTGGACGGGGCGGGGGAGGGCTTTCCAGCGGGCCTCGCCGTAGACGGGGTCTCCCGCCAGCGGGTGGCCGATGCTCTTCAGATGGACGCGGATCTGGTGGGTGCGGCCGGTCTCCAGGCCGAGGCTGAGAAGGGCGATGCCGGCGGCGGCCGCGACGGTGCGGAAGCTGGTCGCCGCCGGCCTGCCGGTCGGCCTCACCGCCATCTCCTGACGCCTCAGGGGATGGCGGCCGATGGGAGCCTCGATCCTGCCCTGCGGCGGCTGCGGCGCGCCGTAGACGATCCCCAGATAGGTCTTCTCGACCGCGCGCTCGGCGAAGGCGCGCGCGAGCCTGGCGTAGGCCTTCGCCGTCCTGGCCGCCACCAGAACCCCGCTGGTGTCGCGGTCGAGGCGATGGACGATGCCGGGGCGGCCGGGGCCGCCGACGCCGGCCATCTCGGGGTAGCGGGCGAGGAGGCGATGGGCGAGGGTGCCGCTGGATCGCCCCGCTCCGGGATGGACGGTCAAGCCGGCCGGCTTGAGGAGGACGACCAGCTCGTCGTCCTCATAGAGGAGATCGAGGTCGCCGGGCTCGGGGAGCACCCGCTCCTCTGTGGGCGCCGGCGGGCGGCAGTCGATGGCGTCGCCGAGGCCGAGGGCCAGCGACGGGCGGACGGCGCCGCCGTTGACCCGCACGAGCCCGTCGCGGATCCAGCGCTGCACCTGGTTGCGGGGGAGGTCGAGACGGGCGGCGACGTGGCGGTCCAGCCGCTCGCCGGCGCCCGCCGCCGCGACCGTCCACGACGATTGGAGGGAGGGCGGAGAAGGCGGGGAGTCGGCCGTCGTCAGGCCTCGGCGGCGGCGGCGGCGCGGTGGCCGCGCAGGCTGTCGATCGCCATCAGCACGATGCCGATCGAGATGGCGCTGTCGGCGACGTTGAAGGCCGGCCAGTGGTGGCCGCCCCAGTAGACGTCGATGAAGTCGGTCACCGCCCCCGCCACCACGCGGTCGATGAGGTTGCCCACGGCGCCGCCGACGACGAGCGCCAGAGCGACCAAGAGCACGCGGTCGCGCGAGGGAGTGAACCAGAAGTAGACACCGACGGCGGTCAGCGCGGCGATCCCCAGGAGGGTCAGGAGCCAGCTGCCGCCGGTCATCCCCTGGGCGGCGAAGAGGCCGAAGGCGACGCCGGTGTTGCGCACGTGGGTGAGCGACAGGAGGCCGGGGATGAGCGGCTCCGCCACGTGGTCGGGCAGATGGATCTCGACCAGCCACTTGGTCCATTGGTCGAGCACCAGGACCGCCAGCGAGGCGAAGAGGTAGCGCAGCTTGTAGAAGCCGGTGGCGACCGCGGCGGGAGCGAGCGGGGGGGAGGCGTGGAGGTCTTCGGGATTCAAGTCACGGTCTCCTGGGTGTGACGGCTGAGCGCTGGGGTTCATTCGAGTCAACGAGAGTCAGGCCGCCGGGGAAGGCCGCGACCGCGGCCGCGACCAGCGCCGGAAGCTGGGCGGTCCATTGGAAGATGCGGATCCCGGCGATGCCGGCGGCCCCCGCCGCAGAGATCTCGCCCAACTTCTCTAGTGTAACCCCTCCGAGCGCATAGACGGGAATCCCGCCGCCGGCGGCGGCGGCGAGGTGCAGACCGGCGAGGCCGAGCGGCGGGCCCTTGCCGGGAGTCTCGTAGACGGGCCCGAAGAGCGCGTAG
>DATNKQ010000008.1:0-3018 GCA_035603315.1 Thermoanaerobaculia bacterium | reverse complement strand
CAACTTCCTCATCCTGGGCGTCGTGCTCGCCGTCTCCGCCCATCCCGCCGATCCGACCAGCAACGACGGCGCCGAGGGGACGGCCAGCACCCGCCGCTTCCACGGCGGCCTGCGTTGGGTATCGGTCGGGCTGGCGGCGATCCTCGCCGGCATCGTCCTCAAGGTCGCCTACGTCCAGGTGCTGCGCGCCGACGACGTCCTCACCCGCGGCTGCATCGCTCTCCAGGCCGACGGCCTCCGGCGCTTCGAGTACAACCCGCGCCTGGCGGCCATCGCCGCCACCATCCCCCGCGGCTCGATCGTCGACCGCAACGGCATCCTGCTCGCCACCAGCGATCCGGCCGAGCTGGCGAAGGGCCGCGATGCCCTCTCCGTCCTCGGAGCGACGGTCCCGGCGTCGACGGCTCCCGGTGAACGCATCTATCCCTTCGGCGGGCGCACCTTCCACCTCCTGGGCGACCTGCGCAACCGGGTCAACTGGGCGGCCCGCAACACCTCGTTCATCGAGCGCGACTCGCGGGTCCGCCTGCAGGGCTACGACGACTACGCGGCGGTGGTCGAGGTGCGGCAGCCCGGCGGCCGGCCGCAGCAGCTCATCCAGCTCGACTACCACCAGCTCATCCCCCTCCTGCGCTACCGCTACCGCCCCGACAGCCCGGCGGTGCGCCGCATCCTCGAGAAGGACCGCACCGTCCGCCTCTCCATCGACGTCCGGTTGCAAATCAAGGCGGGCGACATCCTCGAGCGGGCGGTCCGCCAGGCACGGCAGGCCGGCCAGACTGGGCCGCCGGAGGTCACCGGCGGCGCCGCGGTGGTCCTCGACGCCGTCTCCGGTGAGCTCCTGGCGAGCGTCGGCTACCCCTGGCCGGCGCGCCTCCCCGTCGAGTCCTCCGCCGACGCTGCGAGCGGCGTCATCGACCGCGCCCGCTACGGCGTCTACCCTCCGGGCTCGACCTTCAAGCTGGTCACCGCCATGGCCGCCCTGCGCCGGAACCCGGAGTCGATGCGCCGCACCTTCGAGTGCGTGCGCCTCCCCGAGGGACGGGTGGGCAACACCGTCCGGGGCTGGAACCGGCCGGTGCGGGACGACCCCACGGACACCGTCCCGCACGGCACGGTCGACCTGGAGAAGGGCATCGTCGTCTCCTGCAACGCCTACTTCGCGCAGCTGGCAACCTACGAGGTGGAGGCGAAGCCGCTCCTCGAAACCGCCCGGCTGCTGGGGATCGCCGTCGCCAAGCCGAACACGCCGGAACAGCTCCTGAAGGCGTTGCCGCAGGCCGGCTACGGCCAGGGGCAGGTCACCGCCACCCCCTTCGAGATGGCGCGGGTGGCCGCCATCGTCGGCGGCGGCGGCGCCATGCCGGAGGGGCGCTGGGTGCTGGACGACAGCAACGGCAGGACGGCGCCGCCAGCGCCCATCGTCAGCGCCGAAGCGGCAGTCTTCCTGGCGCGGGCGATGCGCCGGGTGGTGATCGCTGGCACCGCCGCCCGCTTCCTCAAGGACGTCCAGCCCGCCGTTGCCGGCAAGACCGGCACCGCCGAGGTGCAGGGCAAGACCTCGCACTCATGGTTCGTCGGCTTCGCCCCCGCGGCCTCCGCCTCCGGGACTGGCGGCGGCCGGCGGATCGCCATCGCCGTCATCGTCGAGCACGGCGGCTACGGCGGGCGCCTGGCGGCGCCGGCCGCCGGCGAGATCGTGCGCCAGGCGGCGGCCCTCGGCCTCATCCGCTAGATCCGCTAGGATCTTCCAGTAGATCCGGTAGGATCGCGTCATGGCGAAACTCGCCGACCTCGTCGACAAAATCCGCCGCTACCTCGGCCGGCCCTGGGAGTACGGCACGGCGCCGATGGAGATCCGCCGCGCCGTCCTCGAGGAGGTGGAGGGCCGGGTAGTGGCCGCCGGCGGCGACCTCCGCATCTTCCCCTTCGACCGCGTCACCGTCCGCCTGCTGGCGGCGGATCCGGAAGAACGCGCCCTCCTGGAAGCGGTGGCGCGCGACGGCTGGCGGCTGGAGGAGGAGATCCCCGCCCGGCTGCGCGCCCTGGGCGCCCAGGTCCCGCCGGGCCTGACGGTCGAGGTCGAGGCGATCGAGCGCAGCCCGGGGCCGGGCGGCCGGCGCTTCGCCGTCTCCTACGGGCGCACGGAGGCCGCTTCTCCTCCGGCGCCCTCGGCAGCGCCAGCGCCGACCCCGCCGACCACCGGGGGTGATGAGCCGCGCCGGCCGGAGCTGACGCTGACGGTCCTCAAGGGCCGGGCGAGCCCGCAGGTGCTGACCGCCGGCGGCGATCGCGTCTACGTCGGCCGCCTGCGCGAGGTCATCGACGAGGACGGCAAGGTGAAGAGGCGTAACGATGTGGCCTTCCTGGAGGAAGGGGAGGAGAGCGCGACCGTCTCCCGCGAGCACGCCCGCATCGCCTGGGACGCGGCGAGCGGGGGTTACTGGCTGCGCGACGAGGGGAGCGCCTTCGGCACCCGCATCTTCCGCGACGGCCGGCCGATCGAGGTGGCGAGCAACGACCGCCGCGGGGTGCGCCTGCGCGGCGGCGACGAGGTTTACTTCGGCCGCACCGCCGTCAAGGTGGCGATCCGGCCCACCGGGGAGGCCGGGTGAGCGAGGAGCCGCGGCCCGACTCCGCGGCGGAGATCGCGGCGCTGCGCCGGCGCGTCGCCCTGCTGGAGGCCCGCCTCGATCGCGTGGAGATTGTGGGGACGGCGCCGGCGACGCGGCGCGGCTTCCTGCGGGCGCGCGGCGGCTTGCCGCCGCTGATTCCGTCCGCCGGCGCGGCAGGAGCGAGCACGGCGAGGGCGGTCCACGGACCCGGCGGGGAGACGGACGCCGGGCCGCGGTTCGAGCGCGGGCTCGACGTGCCGGCCGTCTCGAACTGGTCGCCGACCCTCTTCCTCCTGGCCGCCGGCCTGGTCCTCCTCCTCTTCCTCGTCCCCTGGGCCTTGGGCGGCTTCCGCCGCGCGGCTCCCCGGCACCCCGCGCCGGCGGCGCGGACCGCCGCGCCGAC